>JBATIA010000301.1:0-8877 GCA_049667415.1 Ignavibacteriaceae bacterium | reverse complement strand
TTCCTATACTTATCATTGGATTTGTTAATAATATCAGTGGTGAGAGCAGCACTTACTCCAAGCAGTATTAATGCTACCCAAATATAATTAAGCACGGAATTTTCCCTGAGAATTTAAAGGTCTTTCTATTGAGGATATTTCGGCAAGCAAGAAACATAAAATCAGAAACCTATTTCATCATAAGCAAGAAGTTCTTCAGAATCTATCAAAAAAAGCTTGCCCCCTGGTTGATTATCTTTATCTGAATAAAGTAGTTTGCCAGAATATTTTTCAATAAAGCTCTGCGCAATATTTTTAATGGTTTTTTGTTCCTCTGCTTCACGAATTGAACCGGTCACTACTATAGAGAACAGTCTGTAGAGTGTATCATTTTTGTCGACAAGTTCTTTTGTAACGTTTTTCTCTTTCAGAATTGTAAACTTTGCCAGAGCATCCAACTTTATTGTCCGTAAAAGTTCTTCGTTCTCTAAGTAAAAAAATATGTTTTTATTTTGATAAACAAAATTTGTAGCAAACTGAGTAAAACTATCCTTTTTTAATGAAACTGAGACAACTCCCGCATTAGCTGAGCCGAGCTCTTTTTCAACCAGTGCAAGATCTCTTATTGTATTTATTTTTCTTTTCACAGTTTTAAATAAAATTTATATCAACTGTACTTTGAATGCATTGTGAATTGTCATCTGCAAAAAAACATTCTTCACAAGCATTCAAATTTACTGAATAGTTGTTATTTCTTATTGCGTTTATCATTTCTCCAAGTTTGGATTTTATTTTCTTCTCCGAAATTTCATTAAAATTTAGAACAAAGGGGTTCTCAGGATATTTAATGAAGATAATTCTGCCCTCAATCTCCTGTTTATTGTTAAAAAGCCGTGAACTAATATAGGAATAAAATTGTAGCTGGGGTAAATATTTTTTTGCTCTGATATTAATTTCATTTTTTTCGATTTTATCGGTCTTATAATCTACAATTATTAACTTTTTATCTGTAATTACCAGCTTATCAAGAATTCCAAAAAGATAATAGTCTTCTTCTTTTAAGTAGACTTCAAACTCATTTTTATAGTTGGGAAAAGAATTTATAAGGTTAAATTCACTTGAGTTATAAAATAAAAGCAAATCATCCAGGATTTCATGTTCAAGTGACTCCGGACTTTCTTCATTAAAAGAGATTTTAATTTGCTCTTTGACAAATCGCCCGAGATTTTCTTTGTTGATATTTTTTCTAAGGATGTAGTGAATCAACTTTCCTTTAAATTTTGAATAATCATCCAGATTTGATTCGTCATCAAGCAAATAAGAATTTAATTCATTCCTGTTATAATCTTCCTGAGATCTAAAGGATTTGGAAGAGATATATTTACGTGACTGATGAAATACATCACCAACTTTAAAATTATACAACAGATTGTATTTAAGAGGGCAATCAGAGAAAGTGGAAAATCTTGTTGCTGAAATTACCTCACCGGTTGAGTGATCTTTTATTTCAGATAAAACCAATTTCTTTTTAGTTACGTCGGCTACTTCCTCTTTGTTTATCAAATTACCATTATTAATTTTTTGGGTAATTGGAATCGCTATTTTAATCTTGTTGGTTGTATTGGAGTAAACTTCATTTTCTTTATTCAGAAAAGTCAATTCACCATCAAGTTTAATGGATTCTTTTCTAAAATCCGGATCAAGTCCCTCACTAATCAAACCCGTAAAGGAATTTTTCTTGAATGGTTCTCCAATATCTGCTTGAGATACAAATAAGAAATCTTTAGCCCTGGTTAAACCTACATAAAGTAATCTTTTTACTTCAGCAATATCTTTCTTTGATTCTATTAGATTATACAGTCCAACAATTGGGGCTGACTCATAACGCCCGAAATAATTTTCATTTATAGGAACCTTTGTAAGAAGCCCAAAGTCTTTATCGACTGTAAAAGACCTGGCTTTAACTTTATTCACCTGAGTAGAGTCATTGCACTTATATAGAAAAACTGCTGGATATTCCAATCCTTTTGCCTGGTGGATGGTTAAAATATTTACTCCATTAGCCCCCGGTTCAATTCCCGCCTGTGCTTCATCTTCTGTTTTTGAAATAGCATTATTAAGAAATGAGACGTAATCATATAGTGTGTTAAATTCTTCATTAAAGAATTTATTTGTAAGCGAAATAAGTTTATTCAGATTAGAAATTTCCTGAGTTCCGTTTACCCTTGATGAAACAGTCGAGATAAAATCTGAGTCTTTCAGGATCTTTCTTAGCAGCGAAGAAATGCTAACTCTGCTTGCAAGATTCCTGTTTTTATTCAGAGCCTCAAAAATTTCTGACCAGATGCCCTTTTCAGTAGCAGAAGCTGATTTCAGTTTTTCCCAATAAGTTTCCCCTTCAAACAAAGATAAAATTAAAATTTTCTCATCGGATATATTAAAGAATGGTGAACGAAGTATACCAATCAGTGCACCATCATCTTTATCATTCAACAGAAAAGCAAAATAATTGTAAATATCACTTATACTTTGTTGCTGATAAAAACCTGTTCCACCAACCAGAATAAAAGGAATATGATGTTTTATAAATTCCTTCTCAAGTTCAATGAAGGATGCACGCTTCCGAACGAGCACAGCAATATCATTCCATTTCGAAAGACGGTCTGGATTCTCAGATTTTAGCTTAATGAGTCGTTGCGCAACAAGTTCAGCTTCGTTCTGGACTTCATGTCCTGCCAATAGAAATTCCACATGTCCCTGAAAATTATCCGAACGAGCACAAACAAGGTCAGAAGATGAGACTTCATTAAAGAAATCACGAGGTTCTCCAAAAAGTGGTTTAAATACTGAGTTTACAAAGAAGCATATTGCTGGTGCCATTCTAAAACTGTCTGGAAGTGTTAGTAAAGAATCTTCACCGTGTAATTTCTGAATATCTGATTTTGTCTTTGAAAAGACTCGCAGCTCGGCATCCCGAAACCGATAAATACTTTGCTTCTCATCACCCACAATAAATAGATTACCTTTTTTCAAATCTTCCAGAAGTGGTAGAAAGATTTCATATTGAATCTCATTTGTATCCTGGTATTCATCAACTAAAAGAAATCTATACTTGCCGGATAAAGACTGTTTTACAGATTTAAGTTCAAGCAATTTTCTGGTTTTAAGAAGAATATCTTCAAAATCCATTACCCCTAATTCAGTTTTTTTATTTTCGAATACTGTTAGAACACTTTGAAAAACACGAATTAGAGCTAAGCCATATTTTGCTAACTCTTTTTCTATAGTTTCATGATTTTCCACTAAATTTAATTCGTCCAGATCACCGAAGAAATTTTCAACAATTACCACTGAATTATAAACCTTATCTCTCATTGGAGAAGTCAGGTATGAAACTTTACGTAAACTCCCTTCTTTAGTAAGAATCTTATTTCTTAACACCATTAATATCTGTAAGATCTCAAGTTCATCATCTTTAGTCGTCAACTCATCTAATATTTTTCTAACATCAAGTGCTAATTCATTCTTAGATCCTCTTTCAAGAACCATTTCGTTCACTATTTTGATATGGCTAAGTACTAGTGGTATATCTTTCCCGAATACGACTTTGAAACCAGAACGAAAGAGTTCAAAGAAATGCTTTACGATTTCAGACGTACTTAATGAGTAAAATTTCTCTTTTAAATTTAGAGCGTTTTTTCTTTTGCTTATTAACCCTGTTAATTGTTTTACAAGGTTAGCCTTTGATCCTATTAGTCTTACCAGTAATTTTATATCCGATTGTTTGTCTGAATCTTTGAAAATTTCTCTCAGGCCACTCTCTAAACTTAAACTTATTAACTCCTGAGTTTTTTGTTCATTAATGGGAATAAAGTTGGCATCGATTGATGCTTCAACAGGAAATTCTTTTAAAAGATCTATACAGAATGAATGTATTGTCGAAATTTTTGCTGATACAAGCTGTTTCCTGATTTTTACAATATGTTGCTTAATACTACTATCAGTTGTGATTCTTAGGATTCGATCCAATTCACTTGAAATTCTTTTATAGAGTTCCCCGGCCGCTTTTTCAGTAAAAGTTATTGCAGCAACCTGACTTAAATGTGTATCGGTATTGAGGATAATTTCAAGGTAGCGTTGTGCGAGTACAAAAGTCTTTCCGGAACCGGCATTGGCAGTCAACGATATTGACCTGTCAATTCTGATTGCCTTACTTTGATGCGGAGTGAGGTCGCTCATATCAGGTAGTTATTCTCGAATTTTTAACAGGTGTTTTTATTTTAAAAACAGTCCCCTCAGGTGTGGATGAAATCAAAATTATTTGCCCGTTTGTATTTTCAAGAAACCTTTTTATCAACTTTAATCCCAGACCAAGCCCCTTTTCTTTTGTAGTAAAATTAGCTTCAAAAACCTGGCCCTGATTCTCCGGAGCAATACCTTTCCCATTATCAGATAACTCTATAATTGAAAAACCGTTTTCGATTGATAAATTAATTCTTATGCTATTTGCTTGTGCCTGTAGCGAGTTTCTGATGAGATTTATAAACATACGACGCATCTGTGATATATCTGATTCAACACTAACTCTATCAACTTCAGTATGAAGTGTAATTGTAGCTTCTTCATCTCCAAACAGGTTAATTGTGTCCTTTATTACTGTAATAAGATCAAACTCTTCAAACTTAAGGCTGGGCATTTTTGCAAACGAGGAAAACTCGGAAGCAATAAGGCTAAGATTTTCTATTTGGCTAAGTATTGCCTGGGATAGTTTTTTAAGTGTTTCAGCAAAATCAGTTTTTTTATCGTTAAATGCAGCGACTAGTTGCTGGACGGAAAGCTTCATTGGTGTAAGAGGGTTTTTAATTTCGTGTGCAACCTGTTTAGCCATTTCCTTCCATGCGTTTTCTCTTTCAAGTTCTGCAATATCGTTTTGGTTTTTCTGAAGCTCTCCTGTCATTGAATTAAATCCATCAAACAATTCCTTTAGCTCACCTTTCTCTTTGTTTTTTAATTTTACACTCAAATCTCCTTGCGCTACTGCATTCGTTGCTTTTGTAAGCTGCCTGATTGGAGACGAAATCTGGTTAGCAAACAGGGTACTTAAAAGTGTTATGATAATTACAGCAAATGAATAAACACCAAACAAGAAAACATCAGCGTCTACAGGTGAATAAAATAATTCAATCTTGTTGAAAGCATCATTAACACCTATAATAAAACTTTTATCATCAATATTTATTTTTCTATAATAAGCATCATATTTATAATTATCGATCGATTCCTTGGTAAGAAACTCCCGGTAGCTTAGGTAATTTAAATTGTAATGAGCTTCAGATTTCAGTTTACCGGTCATTAATCCGTTATCATAATATTCTTTTCTTGAACTAAAGATCCTATCTGAGTTTACATAAATATTGAAAGAAATATTTAATTCTTTACCTGCATTTTCGAAAACAGTTAAAATATCTCTTTCCGGGTGTTTAGTTTTCTGAGCTCTGATATGGTTCTCTAAATACTCAGAGCGCTTACTGAGTTCATTGAATATAGCTGAGTTTGTTCTTTCACGAACGACTTCACGGTTATAAACAGCGAGAGCGATAATTGGAATAATCGAGATCAATAAGAATGCGCCTAAAAGTTTTGTCCTGAATGAATATTTCAATCGAAGATATCTGAATACAATAAGCAGACTGACAAAAATCAATATAAATATTGAATGGATAATGAAGATTTTAAAGAAGTTATAAAGGCTCCAGGTAACTTCCTTTTCCTTAATGGCAACTACAGTAGTTTTGCCGACTCCATCTCTGTCAGTTTTTAGAATATAAGTTATATAGTTCTCACCGTAGAGAGATAGTTTAGCCCAACCGTCATTATCGGGGGATAACTTTACTTTAAGGATTTGCTCATTTTGCTCTTTGGAAGGAAAAATATTTCCCTGGACTTGAAAAATTTTACCATCAGTATACTCGAAAATTTTTACCTGATTTAGATCTATAACCGAACCCAAAGCAGCTTTATTCGATTCTAAAAAATCTGGGAATTCTGCTGCACCCAGATTTTCAAAGTTAAATTTAGCTGAAACAGCAACGTAACCTGCAGTAATATTATCCTTTTTAATATCTGCAATTCCGGCAAAGCTAACACCTGTACTTGAGGAAGATTTGATTTCTTCAACACGGAAAGGTGACTGTGCATTAGTAATTAGCAATTTCTCAAAATCAATATTCTCATCAAAACCAACAGCAAATCTTCCAAGAACGTCAAAGTTTCTGTCATAAATCACAATTTCTGAACTTAATGATTCCCTTTGAAGTGAACTTTTACTCCACTCTATAAATGCTTCAGCATCGAAGTTCGAATTCAATTTATATAAAGAAGAAACTAACCTTTCATTTTCAATTGAATTCCTTAAAGTTTCATCAACAAGATATGATAAAAGTTCCCTGTTGGTTCTATTCACTTCATATGCAATAACCTTTAATGATTTTTTTTCCAGTTCAAGATTAAAATAGTTTAACATTGATATTGTGATGACCGAAGCCACCAATGAAGAGTAAACTATATTTAATGAAATAATCTTATTCCGAAAAGTTAGATTTAGTACTACAAGAAATATCAGGGAGATAAAAGTAATGCACATTAAAGGTGTTATTAGTGGTTCCGGCTGCCTTTGAAAAAATATCAGGCAGAGTATCTGAACCAGCATAAAAAAGACAACGAAGCGAATTATAGATTTGTTCGCCCCCAGAAACTTTGTAAATTTTCCAATCAGAAGAATGAATGAGACAATAACAAAAACTGATGCTAATCCTAACACCAGAATATTTAAATTCATAACTGTTGCTGGAAAGCTAGGAATTAAATCAGGTTCTTTGAAATAACGAATAGTTGAATCGAATACTACACTCTTTATGGATGCTGCTAATCCACGTAGTGTATAAAATGCAATGATTGCTACAGGAGGTGAGATAATGATTTTTACTATGAACAATCTGTTCGGGCTTTTTTCTTTAAAGTATATTAGAATGTAATGAAAGAATTTAAGCGCAATAATTAAAAGAAAAATATTTGTGATTAAAAACTCAATCGGAGTTTTTACAATACCCCATGCTAATTTTGAGGAGAAATAAGAGGGATCAACAAGCGGTCCGTCCATAAATTTGGTTGGAAATCCCGACCAGTAAAACAAGAATCTTAAAACAGAAAAATAAATTGTTAGCACCAGGAATCTGACTGATTTCCATTTCAAACTTTGGAAATCAGTTTTTAATCCAAGGGTTAAAAAAAATAACCCGATAATTAATAGCAAAATCTGAATTCGGGCTGATGTTTCTTCTATCTCTGAAATTTCAAAATTTAATGATGGTTTAAAGAAGCTTATTAACCCAATTTTACTTTTCTCTGAATTGAGCAAAATTATAGAATGAATCCTGCCATCTTTAGATGCTTGTGAATATGGGTCATAATAAACGTTAAATAGCGTATTGAATCTTCTTGAAAGTTCTTCGCTAAAGCTTACTTCCCTGTAAAATTTATTCTGAAGGGAATAATGTTTTTCAATGGGTAAACTTAATAAGATATAAAATACATCCGAATGAGCTTTTACTGTATCAATAATGGTGAGGTAAGTAATAAGTGAAGAATTTAAAAAGTGAACTTCATTCAGAGGATAAACAAAGGGAAAAATTTCCTCCTGCTTAATAGCAATTACATCATTCCAGGCAATTATTTTTCCGTTTGGGGCAACAATTTCTACTGAGTAATCTTTATTGATATCCCTGTTAACAAGAGAAATTAAATTTCCATATTCGTATTCTGTTGTGGCTAATGTCTGGTGGAGTTCATTTTTTATTCTTTTTTTTATTTCAATAAGCTGAATTTCTTTTTCAGCTAATAAAATCTGAGCTCCATTCTCAATTTCAATTATTTTATCCGATAATTTCTTCTCCCAATTCGTTTTTTCTTTATCAATAAGTATAGGCGTAATAAGTCCGACAAGAAAAATCAGTGCTAAAATAAAAAAGACGATAGCAAAATATTTTCTATCGCCTTTTAAATATGCCGATATCTTTTTATTCATCAGTTAATTGAAATTTGCGTAATATACCACCTGTTGCCTGCTTTGCTTAGTGTTATATATAAGTGTGCGACTTCTCTTTTTCCCTTCTTTTCAAAATAATAGGAGCCTTTCCCGTAAGAAACTGATTCTTCAGTTTTTTTTTCTTCAAAACTGAAAGAAACAACTTTAAATGAATTAAAAAAATCTTCAAGTATATAGTAAGTTTGATTTGAAGAGTAGTAGCCATTAACACCATTTATTAAACTTATATATGGTTGTGAGGTGAAATATTGAGAAAAACTTTTCAAATCATTATTTAAGATGCCCGCTTCAATTTCATCAAATATAATTGATTGAATCTTAACTTTGCCTCTTGGATTAAGTGTATTTTGAAGGTTATTATTTTGCGAAAAAAGTGGTTTAAAAAAGCTTGTAGCAAATAATATTGCTACGATATATATAAATGGGTGCTTCATTGATTACTAATTTAATTAATTCTTAATCATAAATCTATAAAAAGAAATGGGGCATAAGCCCCATTAATTTATCTTTTCCATTCTTTTACTAGTGGTTTTCGTGTTCCTAATGACCCGGAAGGCTTTAATTGTCTTTCACCTTCAGCAAGCTGGTAAGCCCAATCGAATACAACTCTTTCACTTGTAATTTGTGATATCCGGACTTTGGCATAATGATTATTCCAGGTCCATATGACATATGTATGACCAACTTTTGCAAGAGCATCCTTCGTCGGTGACCATCCCGAAGTCGGTGCGAAAGGTATATCATAAATGTCATTTGTTGGTCCCATATCCTGAATATCGGTATCACTATATACA
>JBATIA010000300.1:0-4477 GCA_049667415.1 Ignavibacteriaceae bacterium | reverse complement strand
ACTAAAAGCTTATGTAATGGATATAAGATATGAGTTTGCTTTTAAGAGTGAAATGACAGAATTGATTATTAGGGAATTATTGAATGATGGAGTATTAAAGAAGGAAGACGTTTCTTAATTATTATTTATTGATTTAAATACATATCTCATTACTAAATTAAAGATTTAGTAACCTCTCAAGTTCTAGAATATCGGCTTTAGAATTAATTTTTCTAAAGTAGCCAAGTGCTTCATTAAGGAATTGATTACTCTTTTCAGTTTCTCCTTTTTGCTTAAAGAGAATGCCTAACTCGCATGCAACCTCCGCAAGATTTAACTGATTTCTCAAGTCTTTGTTAAGTCTGTAACTTGTAAGTAAAGAATTCTCAGAGACTTCCAGTTTGTTTTTATTTCTGTTTATTATTCCTTTAATTTTGTATACTTCTGCAATTGAGAGCTTATCATTAATCTTATCAGCAATTTCCATCGCTTTTTCCGCAAATGCTCCGGCTAAATCAAAATCCCTAACCTGGATATAAACAAATGCTTTGTTGATATATGCGATTCCTAAATTCTGCAGGTAGCTAGATCTGACTGATATATCAATACTTTCATTAAACTCATTTAGTGCATTTGTGAACTCTTTTTTCTTGATATAAACCATTCCGAGATTCAGTTTTATTTCTGCAATTCTTTTCAGATTGTCTACCTTCTCGAAATTCAACAAGGCCCTCTTCAGATACGAAAGTGCTTCGTTATAATTACCCTGCATATTATTAATTATTCCAAGGTTGATTTCAATTTTACCGATAAGAGCAGTGTCTTTAATCTCCTGAAGGGCATTTAAAGCGTTTTCAAAATGTTCTTTAGCATTATTTAAGTTTCCCTGGTCACCGTGAATAGTACCAAGAATATTCTGGCAATGTATGTTTCCTTTTGTATCGTTTTCATTCCTGAAAATTTTAATTGATCTTTCGAGATAAGAAATGCTTAATTCCCATTGAGCCTGACGGCTATATATTTCACCTATTGCAAGCAAGGCATTAGCCGTAATATCAGCCATACCAACTTTATCGCTGCACAGGCTAATAATCTTCTCATGAATCTCTATTGCAAGCGGGTTTTCACCGGCAGTAATGGTTAGCTGACCGAGGTAAATTAAGAACCCTATAAATTTTTCTATGTTGAATTTAGATTCGGCAAAGGTAATTAATTGATCTACCTGGTAGCGGAGTTGGGGACTGGTTCTAATGTCAAGGTTTAGTTGATCTCTGTTCCCGTCATCTTCAACAGCGCTTGAGATTACTGTTTCAACAGTTAAAGTCTTAAAGAAATCAATTTTATCTGATTGATTAAAAAAATTTTTAAGAGCTTCGTCAACTATGGGATGAGTATTTAGTATTTTATTATCCAAAAATTCTTTAATTCATTTCTATAAAAAATGCAGTATGTCTGGCGAGTTTTAGCGGCAAGCCTTGTGCCACTATTCCTATCTAGCATCTCTGGCTGGCATTATTTTTTAAGGCTGTTAATTGTAAAAATTACATTGGGTGTTCTGAAATAATGGCAAATCGCCATTTTTCTTTGCTGTTGGGATACAGAACTAGATTAATAATGAAGATAATAAAAGGAGGTATTAGGAATAATTTATTTACAACAAGAGGATCACTTTACAATCTTTGATATTTCTTTAAACTGGGGAGTTCCACATACGTTTAGTAATTCAAATAGAATTGATTCAGTAGTAGTTACTTCTGCTCCATGCTGTCTCATTCTATCGAGTGCTGTTTTGTAATCAATTTCTTTGCGGGAAGAAACTGCATCGGCTGCAAGGTTTATCTGGAAACCATTCTCGACAAGATCTAAAACAGTTTGCTGAACACAGACGTGGGCTTCAATTCCACAAACTACAACCTGTAATAAATTATTGCTTCTCAGTTTTACAAACAAATTACCTGCCCCCGAGCAGCTGAATGTCATTTTATCAAATGGCTTAATATCTCCCATCTCTTCTGCGATTGATTGAACCGTTGGACCCAAACCTTTTGGGTATTGTTCGGTGTAGTAGATAGGTAAACCTAAAACCTTGAATCCCTTAATTAGCTTTAGTGTATTATCTACTACTATTTGATGGTTGCTTATAACAGGGAGAATGCGTTCCTGAATATCTATTATAAGAAGTACGGTGGTTTCTGGTTTTAGCAGGTTGCTGAATCTTTTAAATTCTTTCATTAAAATAAATAACTTTATTTAGCTGTAAATTTTTTCCATTCCATATTTACCACAGGCATACATCATAAGCAGGCTGGTTATGTCCACCAAAGCTTTTTTATGTTCATCAATGTAGATCACAAGATTGTAAACATCGGCTATGAATTTCATCTTATCAACAATTTTTCTTAATTCAATGTAAGAAGGAATTCCGTGCCAGTATTCAACTTCATGAATTATCATCTTTTCATACCTTCGCAAAAACTCACCGAATGAAATTGTATGAATGGAAGTGGCGGTTCTGGGTTTACATATTGAAATCAGGTCATTAAAATAAGTATCCCAATGTTTTGCGAGATCATTGTTTTTCTTCTGCATAACGTATCTCGCTTTTGCAAGTGTGAATTTAGCCCTGGTACGAATTTTAAAGTTGGGTATTAAGGCATAACCATCAAAACTTTTAAATTCGTCATCCGGATCTATAAATTTCCATCTGCTTATAAGTTGTTTAGCAGAGTATATGTTTATCACTTTTTCTTTTGAACTGTCAATCAGAATAAATTTTCCCTGTTGCCAATTAATTACCGTCAGCCAGTGTCCCCATTTATCAACACTTAAAATACAGGGATACCCCTTCTTTAAATGCTGCATTAATACTTTTACAGCGTCTTCACCAACTTCTCGCCGGAAGTATTTCAAACGACAGTCGTAATATTTAGCTGCTTTTGCTAATCCTATTTCATCAGTGCCATACCACCATGAACTGCCTGCTTTTCTGCCTATGGATTTTTCGCTTGCAAAAACACCAAGCATTACAAGTGCATACTTTAATGCAAACGGACCGCACTGATATTTATTTGGTTGTGGATAGAAGCTCATTGGTCAAAAATATTTAGGGCTCAAATCTAATTAATCGAAATGAATTAGTCATCATTCAACCTTCAATTACAAAAAAAAAATCTTTAGATTTGGGGAATGAGAAGAGCTAAAATTAAAGTTGCCATTGTTTACAATGAACCTGAGCCGGAAATGTATCATAAGACTTCCGAGGTAGAGCCCCAGGATTTGGAGTTTAAGCCCTATTTTGAGGTAGATAAGACAACGCCAATGGAAGAATATGAATATGTTGCTAAAAGATTAAGTGCAGTCGGTCTGAATGCTTATACATTAAATATTAAGGATAGTTTACAGAAAATGCTCGACAATTTAACTGAGCAGAAACCTGACGTAATATTCAATTTTGTTGAAATTTACAAGGATAATTCACGCTACGAAATGAACATCGTTGGCTTATATGAATTAATGGGGATTCCTTATACAGGTGCACCCGCTATGGCCCTGGCTAACTGTCAGAATAAAATTCTGGCCAAAAGACTACTAAGTTCCAGCGGTATCAGAATCCCCCCCTTTTTTATAGTAAGCAAGAAATCCTCAAGATATACTCATAAATTACTTTACCCACTGTTGGTGAAACCAGCCCTTGAAGATGCAAGTGTAGGAATTGAAAATGAATCAATCGTTAGTAACAGCAAGGAATTAAGAAAGAGGATTGATCATGTTCTGAAATATTTTGCGCAGCCAGCTTTGGTAGAAGAGTTTATTGAGGGCAGGGAACTAAACGTTGCGGTTATGGGGGACAGGAGATTAAAAGTTCTGCCCATTAGTGAAATTGATTTTTCTGAAATGCCTGATCATCTGCATAATATTGTAAGCTACCAGGCTAAGTGGGATCCTCATCATGAATCATATCACAAGACAATTCCTATTTGTCCTGCACCAATTCCTAAAAATATTGAGAAGAAAGCAAAGGAGGTTGCATTCAAAGCATTCAAAGTCATGGGTTGCAGTGGTTATGCAAGAGTTGATATAAGGTTAGCTAAAGACAACAAGCTTTATGTGCTCGAAGTAAATCCTAATCCGGATTTAACAGAAGGAGCCGGTTTTATGAGATCTGCCGAGTACGCCGGGATGACTTATGGACAAGCTTTGAAGCGTATTGTGAAATATGCTTTAAGCAGAAATAGCAATTCGAAACCTAAGTAATCGCTTTTCCCAATATCCCGATCACTTCTTTTAACGAATGTACTTCAAAGTCTGGTTTTATAGTGATGTTTTTGTCTATAGGGAATTTTGTTTTACCGGTAAATATTAATATTCCGGTACCTCCCAGACTCTGAGCAGCTTTAATATCATTTTCAATATCATCGCCAATCATATAAAATCCTTCTTCAATATTAACTCCTATTCTCTCAAGTGCGGCTTTGAAATAATGAGGTGAAGGTTTACC
>JBATIA010000299.1:0-4434 GCA_049667415.1 Ignavibacteriaceae bacterium | reverse complement strand
CAGTTCTGGGGCGCCGGTTATTTGCAACGCCGTTATATGGCATACTGAACTGGATAAAATATGGAAACTCTATTATCGATTTTAGTATTGATATTTATACTGTTAATGTTTGCAATAGTGATTGCAGCAAGATTTAAGGTGCTTAGTTTTTATATTTCATTAAGAGTTAGTAAAGTAAGATTTTCTTTATTTGAACTATTAAAATTATCAAAACAAAATTATGACTTAAATCAATTGATTAAAGCACTAATTATTAACACTAATGCTGCATTAAAATTAAATCAAGATATTTTGATTTCAGATTGGAAAGAAGGTAGGAATGTTGGGGATATCTTAACATATTATTTATTTGCAATAAACAATAATTTAAAGGCAACTTATTATAATTTCAAGCAAGCTGATTTAGAAAACCGTTTAAATGTTGATGAATTAATAAGTTGTGAAAATGAATTAAAAAAAATGGAATTCGTTAAATCCATATTAGAACAAATAAAGTACATAGCTTTATAACAAGCGCCTCAACGCCGACCGCCATTTTAGCTCGGCGATTTGATAATTTTTAGTTAGTAGTAGCGTTTTAATATTGTTTTTTAAGTTTTGATAAAAATGTTCCCCCACCGAAAAGAGTGGCGGGACTGTTTTAATAAATTATTGGCATTTGTGCTTTACTTGGCTTCCTTGTTATGGGTCGTCAGACTCTGGTAGAGTCTGCCGGACTCTAACGAGCGGCGGGTTAGGCGCAACGTCGTTATCAACAAAGTGTGGCTAAAATGAAAATATTAATGGTAGCAATACTGGTTTCAATTATTAATCTTTATGCACAGGATGATTCAATCATAAAACTATTTCCGGGGAAATGGAAAATGGACATTGAGAATGCTGAAATCTATGAGGAGTGGCTGCTTGTAAATGAAAATGAATTAATTGGAACAAATTATAGTCTGGAAAATGGGATCAAGATTATTAACGAGAATCTCTGGATAAAGAAATTTGCGGATCAATGGGCATATATTGCTGTGACGTTCAATGAAAATATAACTCTCTTTGCGTTGATAGAACATTCGCCTAAGAAGATCATATTTGAAAATAAAGAACACGATTTTCCTCAGAGAATTTCATATGAATTTCACAAAGGTGGAAAACTAACTGCTGCAATTGAAGGTAGTGTAAATGGTGGATTAAAACGAAAAGAATTTTCATTTATTTTAGCTGAAGAATAATTAATAATGAATATTCGTGGTGCAGAAGAAAAAGATTATCCAGAAATAATCAAAATCTACAATCACGCTGTTGATGAAAAATTTGCCACAGCAGATACAGAATATGTAACAGCTGATTCAAGAAGAGAATGGTTTGCGCAACATTCGCCTGATACTTATCCCATTTATATCGCAGAAGAAAACGGTCAGGTTGTCGGCTGGTGCTCTTTAAGTCCTCACAGACCGGGAAGAAAAGCTCTTAGCACTGTAGCGGAGATCAGTTACTACATTCACAAAGATTACAGGAGAAAAGGGATAGCAAACGTTTTAATCTCTCATACCATTGAATCTGCAAAATCAATCGGCTTCAAAAACTTAATTTCTATTTTACTCGATTTAAACAAAACCAGCATTTACATTCTTGAAAAATTCGGATTTGAAAAGTGGGGACACCTTCCGAACGTTGCAGAGATTGACGGAATGATTTGCGGGCAGTATATTTACGGCAGAAATATATAATTGATTTTTCTGATTGTTGGAATTTTATTCGGAAAAATTCATCTCTGAAGTAACTCTCAACTCCTTTTAATATATTTAGTGTCATTCCATCTAAACTAAGGTAAAATTTTTGAGTGAACACACGGTAATACAATTAGCTAGTATAGTAGTACTTGGTATTGCTGCACAGTGGGTTGCCTGGCGGATCAAATTCCCTTCGATTCTTTTTCTTCTCTTATTAGGATTCCTTGCCGGGCCTGTAACAGGATTTCTTAATCCTGATAAGTTGATGGGTGATTTACTTCTTCCTGTTGTTTCAATTTCAGTTGCTCTTATATTATTCGAAGGTGGATTGACACTTCGCTTAAGTGAACTGAAAGAAGTTGGCGGAGTTGTAATTGCCCTGATCTCTGTTGGTGCAATTATTACCTGGGCAATTGCTGCAGCGGGTGCGCACTTTATTCTTAAACTGGATTTGCGAATTTCCATTTTGCTCGGTTCAATTCTTATTGTTACGGGACCTACAGTTATAGGTCCTTTATTAAGGCACATTAAACCTGTTAAAAGAGTTGGAACTATATTAAAGTGGGAAGGAATAATGATCGATCCGGTTGGAGCAATTTTAGCTGTGCTGGTTTTCGAAGCTATTATTGCCGGCGAAGTGGGTGAAGCAAGTTCGGTTGTTTTAATTGGATTGTTGAAAACGATTTTTTTTGGTGGAGCAATAGGAATAGGATTTGCAGGATTGTTACTTCTTTTCTTAAAAAGATTCTGGATACCGGATATCCTGCAGGAATCGGTTGCTTTTATTTTAGTTATAACTGCTTTTGTATTGTCAAATATATTTCAACCGGAATCAGGATTGTTTGCGGCAACATTAATGGGATTGTTTCTCGACAATCAAAAGCACGTAAGTATAAAACACATAATAGAATTTAAAGAGAACCTTAGAGTAATTATAATTTCAAGTATTTTTATTCTCTTGGCAGCAAGATTGCAAATAAGCGATTTTGAATTTTTTAATGTGGCTGGTATTGTTTTCCTTGGTTTATTGATTTTTATTGCACGACCGCTATCCGTTTTTGTATCCACTTTATTCTCAGATCTTAATTGGCGTGAAAGAACCTTTATTTCCTGGCTCGCACCAAGAGGTATAGTAGCTGCTGCGGTTTCTTCGGTGTTCGCTTTAAAGTTAGCGGAAACAGGAATTCCCGGAAGTGAATTTATTGTACCAGTAACATTTATTGTAATTATCGTTACTGTAGGCATTTATGGATTAACCTCTCCTGTAATTGCTAAATGGCTTAAAGTTGCTCAATCAGATCCACAGGGAGTTTTAATTGTTGGAGCTCACTCCTGGGCTTTAGAATTTGCTAAAATTTTAAATGAAAATAAAATTCGTGTGATTCTTGTTGATACAAATTATTCTCATATATCAGATGCGAGACTTGAAGGACTAACAGCCTACCAGGGAAGTATTCTCTCTGAACATCTTATTGATGAAATAGATTTAAATGGAATCGGAAGATTGATGGCACTTACTTCAAATGACGAAGCCAATTCTCTCGCCTCATTAAATTTAAGAGAGGAGTTTGAAACCGGAGAGCTGTACCAGCTTCCTCCTTTGGGAAAAAAGGATGGCGACAAGTCAGAATTTTCAGCCAAACACCTGAGAGCCAGATTTCTATTTGAAGATGGAATGAATTTCGATAAATTAAATGAACTTTTTATGTCCGGCTGGAAAATAAAAAATACCCGACTAACTCAAGGATTTACTTACGAAGATTTCCTAGAAAATTTTAATAACAATGTTATACTTCTTTTTTGGCTAAACGAAAATAATAAGCTTGGAATTGCAACTGTGGAAAATGATTTTAAACCGGAAGCCGGATTTAAAATTACTGCACTCGTTAAAGAAACCTAATTTAATTAGTTCACTTTTTTCAGGAGGAATCCTATGAAATTTATGTACTCATTCATTTTTATAGTGCTAGTTGTAGCACAAATTAATTTTCCACAGAAAGAAACCAAACCTGAATACGATGTATTTTCTTTTGTTAAAGAAGTTAAACTTCCAGGAACTCCGGAGGTAATTTATGATGCAGTCACCGGCGATATAAGTGGCTGGTGGGATCATTCTTTTTCTGAAAACCCCAAAAAGTTCTACATCGAACCAAAACCCGGAGGCGGATTCTGGGAAATGTTTGATGATGAAGGTAACGGTGTGCTACACGCAACAGTTATTTATGCAGACAGGGGAAAGTTACTTCGTTTCGATGGTCCGCTTGGTCTTTCCGGTATGGCTATTAAAGTAGTTACCACTTATGAATTTGAACCTGTCGGAACAGACTCAACTTTGTTTAAAGTTACTCTAAATGCTGCTGGTCAAGTACAGGACGGAATTCCTGAAATTGTTGAAAGTGTTTGGGATCATTTTATATTTGAACAGCTAAAACCTTATGTTGAATCGGGGAAACACTTAGATAAACAATAATACAATATGAATCACAGAGAAAAAATAAAATCGTTCATCGAGAACAACAAGTGGCTCAATTTCGTTGAAGTTTCAATTGCGATATTTATAGCAATCGCGATTGAGTTTGGCTGGATTACTCAATTTGTTATCATTGCGTTAGTATTTTATGCCTGGTTTTCTTTATGGATTAGAGGAAAAGGGTGGAGTGATTTTGGTTTAAAGAAACCTGAAAGTTGGAAGAAGACTTTGTTACTTGCATTC
>JBATIA010000298.1:0-1710 GCA_049667415.1 Ignavibacteriaceae bacterium | reverse complement strand
GTGTAAGCCCATTTCCTTGCCAGCTTAACTGCAGTTTCACCGCCCTCAACACCGGTGTTCATCGGAAGAATTTTATCATATCCAAAATACTCTGTTATGTATTTTTCATATTCACCTAAAACACTGTTGTAAAAAGCTCTGGAAGTTAAGGTTAGCTTTTGAGCTTGTTCGGTTAGAGCATTTATGATTTTTGGATGACAATGGCCCTGGTTTACTGCAGAATATGCTGAAAGAAAATCAAGATATTTTTTTCCTTCAACATCCCAAACCCATACACCTTTGCCCCTGTCTATCACAACTTCGAGAGGGTGATAGTTATGAGCTCCGTACCTATCTTCAAGCTTTATAAAATCCTGTGAAGTCATTTCGTGTCCCTATTTTATGGTAGAAAAATTGCTCTGCAAAGTTAAAATCATTAACCTACACTTCCAATGCAAAAGCAAATTATCGGCAAGCTAGTACTAAATTTTGTAACTTTAAACTGTTGAAATTTTAATACTTTGAAGAAAGATTTTTATGGAAATTGAGACCTATTCAATTAGTATATCAACCAAAGGCAATTGCGATATGGTTGATATAACTGATGAAGTTAGTAGCCTTGTGGTTAACAATAATTTTGTGGAAGGAAACGTTCTTTTATTTGCCGGCGGTTCAACAGCAGGAATAACAACAATCGAATATGAACCTGGACTATTGAAAGATTATCCAAAATTCTTTGAAAGTATAGCACCGGTAAATTTAAATTATGAACATGACAACACCTGGCACGATGGTAATGGACATTCTCACATAAGAGCTGCTATTCAGGGCGCATCCTTAACGGTTCCTTTTTCTAAAGGAAGATTACTACTGGGAACCTGGCAGCAGATAATTTTTGTTGATTTTGATAATCGCTCAAGAAAAAGAGAAATTACAATTCAGATTACAGGAAAGAAAAAATAGATATTAAATTCTAAAAGGAATTACTTATGAAATATTTAACTACAATAATATTATTATTAATATTTGCTCAATTAAATTTTACTCAGCAGGATGACAGCGTTGACGTGAATTTTTATTATTATCCGAATAATAATCCGAATAATGTTTATTTACCGGGGGAGTTTAACGGATGGACGATCAATAGCCCAATTTCGTTAATGAGTTATGATGCCGGAACAAACACCTGGTTTAAAACTGTAAGATTAAGAGTTGGCGGTCCGGATCCATTACCTGCACCTTTCAGTGTACCTGGTGCATATCAATATAAGTTTCATGCAGATGGGGTATGGTTTTCAGATCCATTGAACCCAAGACAGAATCCAAATGACAATAATAACTCATATCTGTTTATCAGGAATCCGACCATTCATTATTTACTCCCTAATTCTACAGTAGCATCGGGAGTTATCAGAACAAGATTTCCTCAAATCACAGCTTATTTATTTCCTTCAGTTTCGTCAGATGTTGATACCGGAACAATTATAATCAATATAGATGGTGAAGAATATACGAATATCGGAGGCAGTTATAATCAGACATCTAAAAAACTTTCGTTCACTGTTCCTGATCCTTTGGGAGATGGTGAACATCAATTAATTCTTTATGCTGAAAGTAGTGTAGGAACTTCGAGTGCTGACACAACTACATTTACAATTCAGGCAAATGTAATTCAATTTTTATCCTTACCTGCAGAAACCTGGAAAAACTCGTGGCCATTACAAGGAGCAA
>JBATIA010000297.1:0-10233 GCA_049667415.1 Ignavibacteriaceae bacterium | reverse complement strand
CTACTAACGCCGCCCTGAATTTAATGGAAAAACATAACATAAAAGCAGAAGAAATTGATTGTATTATTGTAGCAACAGTTACACCAGATATGTTTTTCCCTCCAACTGCCTGCCTTGTACAAAGAAGAATCGGCGCAGTAAATGCCTGGGGTTTTGATCTTGAGGCAGCTTGCTCGGGCTTTCTGTTTGCATTTCAGACAGGATGTGCTTTGATAGAAAGCGGTCAATACAAAAAAGTTATGGTAATTGGCGCTGATAAAATGAGCTCAATAACCGATTATACTGACAGAAATAATTGTATCCTCTTCGGTGACGGTGCTGCTGCTGTTCTTTTGGAACCAACCGAAGATAAGAGTTTAGGATTGCAAGACTATATTTTACGAGTTGATGGTTCCGGGGAAGATGCGTTACATATGAGAGGTGGCGGGAGTCTTAATCCTCCGACTCATGAAACTGTGGATAAAAAAATGCATTACATTTATCAAGATGGTAAAGCGGTTTTTAAAGTTGCCGTAAAAGGAATGGCAGATGTATCTGTCGAACTTATGAAGAAGAACAATCTCAAGTCAGAAGATATTGCCTATCTTGTTCCTCATCAGGCAAATAAAAGAATAATTGATGCAACAGGTGAAAGAATGGGATTAAGCAAAGACAAAGTGATGGTAAACATTGACCGATATGGAAACACAACTGCAGCAACAATTCCTTCTTGTCTGGTTGAATATTACCGGGCAGGAAAAATTAAGAAAGGTGATAAACTTGTTCTTTCAGCTTTTGGTGCAGGTTATACCTGGGGTGCAACTTATATAGTATGGGCAATTGACTAAATAATGAGTAAGAAAGCTTTCCTCTTTCCGGGTCAAGGATCTCAATACGTTGGAATGGTTAAAGATCTTTTTGAGAAATCTGTTGAAGCCAAAGAGATGATTAAAACTGCAGATGATATTTTGGGTGTTAATCTTTCATATATAATGTTCAACGGACCTGAAGATGAATTGAAGCAAACTCAATTTACTCAACCCGCTATTTTTCTACATAGTGTAATTTTAAGTAGTATCTTAAGGACACTTGATGCTGAGGCTGCTGCAGGTCATTCTCTGGGAGAGTACTCAGCTTATGTTGCATCCGGTGCAATCCAGTTTCATGAAGCAATAAAATTGGTGAGAGCACGAGGAGTTGCAATGCAGGAAGCCGGTGACCTCAACAAAGGAACTATGGCTGCCGTTGTTGGTTTAAAGCCTGAAAAAGTTGAAATGCTCTGCGCTGAAGCTTCATCTGAAGGTGTTGTTCAATGTGCAAATTTTAACTCGCCCGGACAAATAGTTATTTCAGGTTCCATAAATGGTGTAAAAAGGGCAATGGAATTGTGTAAAAATGAAGGCGCTAAAGTTGTAAAAGAGCTTATAGTTAGTGCAGCATTTCATTCTCCTTTAATGCAATCGGCTAAGGAAAAATTGAAATCTGCTCTCGATGAAACAAATTTCTACAAATCTAAAATACCGGTATACACAAATGTTACAGCTAAACCTGTAAACACTACCGACGAAATGAAAGGACTATTGTACGAACAAATTACTGCACCGGTTAAATGGGATGATACAATTAGAAATATGATTAACGATGGTGTTGAAGAGTTTTACGAAATTGGACCTGGCAATGTACTTCAGGGTTTGCTTAAAAGAATTAATCCTGAGGTTAAGAGATTCGGAATTGATAAATTTGAAGAAGTGGAGAAATACTTATAATGGCTGAAGACACTGAAAACTTTGCTGAAAAATTTTCAAAAAAAATTAATGGAATATTAATAGACCCTGCAATTTTTACTTATAAATTTATTTGCAATTGTCCTGGTGAATGTTGTCATTACGGTGTTTATACCGATTATAAAGAATACGAGACCATTCTTTCAGTTAAAGATAAAGTAATTGAATTAATGGATGAGACTCAAAATAAAGATGTTAGTAAATGGTTTGAACCCGAAGAAATAGATGATGATTTTGAATCAGGTATTGCAGTTGGAACTGAAGTCATCAATGAGAAATGTGCTTTCCTGGATAAAGCTGGTTTGTGCACACTTCAAAAACTGGCATATAAGGAGGGTGAATACAAATGGAAGTATAAACCGCTTTATTGTGTTCTGTTTCCTCTTACAACTTATGAAGGCGTTCTTACTCTTGACACAGACCATATTGACAGGTTACGTTATTGCAACATCGATTCAAATATACAGCTTACTATTTTTGAAGCCTGTGAAGAAGAACTAAGGCATTTTTTTGGTGATACGGCATTTGCTGAATTGGTAGATTATCGTGAAGAATATTTAAACGAAATTAAAATTGGAGAGCAGGAAAATGTTGCCAAATAAAAGAGCGATTGTAACCGGAGGTACGAGAGGAATAGGAAGAGCAATAGTTAAAGAATTAGCTTCCAAGAGTTGCTGTGGAGTTCTTTTTTCTGATGTAGCTTTTATTTACAACAGCTGCGATGAATGTGCCGAGGAATTACAACAAGAAATTAACAACCCTGCAACAAAAATCTTAGCATTCAAGGCTGATGCAACTTCACTGGATCAGGCCGAAGCAACGGTCCATGAAGCTATTGAAAAATTGGGAGGTGTAGACATTCTCATCAACAATGCAGGTATAACGCGCGATAATCTTCTCCTCAGGATGACTGAAAAAGATTTTGATGATGTCATTAATGCTAATCTGAAGAGTGTCTTCAATTACACAAAGGCAGTAATTAAGTATATGATAAAACAGCGTTACGGTAGAATAGTTAATATTGCTTCTGTTGTTGGAATTATTGGCAATCCGGGTCAGGCTAATTATGCAGCCTCCAAAGCAGGTGTAATTGGCTTTACAAAATCAATGGCACGTGAGCTGGCTTCAAGAAATATTACGGTAAATGCTGTTGCACCTGGCTACATTGAAACTGATATGACGAACAAATTATCTGATGAACAACGAAAAAAACTCACTGATATTATCCCGATGGGCAGAATGGGTAAACCCGAAGATATTGCCAAAGTAGTTGGATTTCTTTGCAGTCCTGAAGCAGATTACATTACCGGGCAGGTTATTGCTGTTGATGGCGGTATGACAATGTAAAACCAAACATTATAAAATGTTTGTTTAATAAAACCTATTTTTCTTAAATTTGAACAATAATTAACTATTAATAGATAAAAAATAACTCTAATCTCAAACTAACATAGGAGAAAGAAAATGGATGTTGAAGCTAAAGTAAAAGAAATAATTATGGATAAATTGGGCGTTGAAGAATCCCAGATAACACCTACAGCCTCATTTATTAATGATTTAGGTGCCGATTCTTTAGATATCGTTGAGCTTGTAATGGGTTTTGAGAGTGCATTCTCAATTTCAATCCCGGATGAAGATGCAGAAAAAATTGGCACAGTCGGCAATGCAGTCAGCTACCTGAAAGAGAAGCTAGGCTAATTGATATCTGTTTAATTGCATTTTTCATTTTAATTAAAGATGAATTCACTTCATTTCCCCGGAGAATTATATGAATAAACGTAGAGTTGTTATAACTGGAATGGGAGCTGTAACACCTATTGGTATAGGGCTGAAGGAATATTGGGAAGGTTTAATTGAAGGGAGAAACGGGGTTGATCTTATTACACATTTCGATACAACAAAATTCGACACAAAATTTGCTGCCGAAGTAAAAAACTTCAAACCTGAAGATTATCTTGATAAGAAAGCAATCAGAAGATTAGATCCTTTTGCTCAATTCGCTATAGTTACTTCAGATATGGCAATGCAGGATTCAGGTATTAATCTGGAAAAAGTAGATAAGGATCGATTTGGAGTAATTTACGGTAGTGGAATCGGAGGGATGAAAACACTTCAGGAACAGCACTTCCTCTTTTTCAATGGGCTTGATCCACACAAAATCAGCCCGTTCTTCATCCCGATGATGATTTCAGATATCGCCGCCGGACAAATATCGATCAGGTTTGGTCTTAAATGTCCTAATTATGCAACCACATCAGCCTGTGCTACAGCATCGCATGCAATTGCCGATGCCTACTTTCTAATTCAGAGAGGAAGTACTGATCTGATGATGTGCGGTGGTTCTGAAGCTGCCATAACTGAAGTGTCAATCGGTGGTTTTAATTCAATGAGAGCTATTTCTACCTGGAATGATCGCTATAAAGAAGCATCTAGACCTTTTGATAAAGATAGAAATGGTTTTGTTATGGGTGAAGGTGCCGGAACTTTGATACTGGAAGAATATGAACACGCAATAAAAAGAGGTGCCAGGATTCATGGTGAAATTGTCGGAGTAGGTTTAACAGGAGATGCTCATCACATTACGGCACCTGCTCCTGAAGGAGAAGGTGCATTCAGATCAATGAAAGAAGCTATCAGGGATGCCGGTATTACACCCGAAGAAATCGATTATATAAATGCACATGGCACTTCTACGGAACTGAATGATAAAAATGAATCTAAAGCTATTAAAAATCTTTTTGGCGAACACGCATATAAACTTATCATTAGTTCCACAAAATCAATGACAGGGCATTTACTTGGTGCCGCGGGAGGTATTGAAGCCATAGCAACTGTATTTGCAATCGAAAATGAATTAGTGCCGCCTACTATCAACCTCACAAATCCGGACCCTGAATGCGATTTGAATTATAGTCCTCATAAACCCACCAAAAGACCAATCAAGTATGCTTTAAGTAATACTTTTGGATTTGGTGGGCATAATGCTTCTTTGCTATTCAAAAAATTTGAGAAGTAATCTTGGGTTTTAATCTTTCACGGCTTCGTGATCTTTTTAGACCGCAAAAGAAAAATCTTACACTCCAGAATATTCAAATATCATTTCCAGCAGATAATTTTACCAGGTTGGAAAAAATTTTAGGAACAACTATCGGCAATAAGAATATTTACGTAGAAGCCTTCATACACCGATCCTTCCTGGAAGAAAATGAAAAATTTGAATTTTCGAATGAACGACTTGAATACTTAGGTGATTCAGTCTTAAACCTGGTTATAGGGGAATTTCTTTTTAACAAATTCCCAAAAGAAGAGGAAGGGTTCCTTACGAAAGTAAGAGCTAAAATGGTTAACAGAAATGCGCTTAGTTCGGTTGCCGAAAACATAAATATAGGCGATTTTATGATACTGAGCAGCAACATTCCCAAAACAGTCACGCAAAATTCAAAATCTATTCTATCTGACGCACTCGAAGCTTTAATTGGTGCTCTATATCTAGATAAAGGTATTGATACCTGCAGGAGTTTTATACAAAAGAATATTGTTGAACCTATGCTTAAGGAAGGTGAGCATCTCGTCGATGAAAATTATAAAAGTCAGCTACTGGAATTTGCACAGGCGAACAAGCTTGCTAATCCTGTCTACCAGATAACAAGTGAAGAAGGACCGCACCACGATAAAACTTTTAGCGTTGAAGTTGTGATAGGAGCAAAGGTTTATGGTAAAGGTAAAGGCAAGAGTAAAAAGGAAGCAGAACAATATGCGGCTAAGACCGCGCTAAAAAAATTGCAACAATAGTAACTTTTCAGCGCTTGTAAAAAAGGACTCGTTGAATTCCTCTTTTTTTGACCTCAAAAGAAAATATTTATTTCCTTAAATTTGTATTACTTAAATTTTTCTGTTCTAAACACTCACATATTAATCACTGAGAGCAATTAATGAAAGAATTCGATCACCCCGATAAATTTGTAAACAGGCACATTGGACCAACCCCTGAAGAATTAAACCTGATGGCTCGTGAATGTGGAGCAAAGTCGGTTGATGACCTTATCGACCAGACAATACCATCAAATATAAAGTTAAAAGAACCGCTTACTTTAACACCTCCATTAAGTGAGCACATTTTTCTGGAGGATCTTAAAAAGATTGCACAAAAGAATAAAGTATACAAATCATACATAGGAATGGGATATTATCCGGCTATTCTTCCGACTGTAATTCAGAGAAACATATTGGAAAATCCCGGTTGGTATACTCAATATACCCCCTACCAGGCAGAAATTGCACAGGGCAGACTTGAAGCTTTACTAAATTTTCAAACAGTAGTCTCCGATCTAACGGCTATGGAGATAGCTAATGCTTCTCTTCTCGATGAGGGAACTGCTGCTGGTGAGGCAATGAGTATGTTCTATTCTTTAAGACCAAAAGAAAAAAAGAATGCTAACATATTTTTTGTTTCAGAAGAAGTTTTTCCTCAAACTCTCGATGTCTTGAAAACAAGGGCTAATCCTCTTGGTATTGAGTTAAGAATTGGTGATGCACAAAATGCAGAATTGTCAGATGATGTATTCGGATTGTTAGTTCAATATCCGGCAGGAAATGGAGAGGTGAGAGATTATACTTCGTTTTTTCGACAGGCAACAGAGAAAAAAATATTTAAGGTAGTCGCTGCCGATTTGCTAAGCCTTACTTTACTAAAACCACCGGGAGAATTTGGTGCAGATGCAGTTGTGGGTAACTCGCAGAGATTTGGCATACCAATGGGATTTGGTGGTCCACACGCAGCTTACTTTGCAACAAAAGAAGAATACAAACGAAGCATACCTGGAAGAATAATAGGAGTCTCGGTAGATGCTGACAGCAACAGAGCTTTCAGGATGGCTTTGCAAACAAGAGAGCAGCATATTAAAAGAGAAAGAGCAACGAGTAACATCTGTACAGCTCAGGTTCTTTTAGCAGTAATGGCTGGAATGTATGCTGTTTATCACGGGGCTGAAGGTTTAAAATCAATCGCTTTTAGGATTAGAAAATTTGCCCGTATACTTGATCTCGCACTGTCACAATTCGGGTTTAAGCAATTAAATAAACATTACTTCGACACTCTGCTAATCGAAACTGAAAAGATTGCTATCGAAAAAATAAAAGCAGAAGCTCTAAAGAGATCTGTCAACTTCAGATATATTGATGATATACATATCGGAATTTCTGTGAGCGAGACAACTGAAGAAAGGGATATTAAGGATCTTTTGGAGATATTTGCTAAGGTTTCAGGCAAGTCAGTCGATGATAAATTAATCAGTGAACTCTTTACTAAAGCCGGTAATAAGTTTGAAGAATTTCTGCCCAGAACATCTGATTATCTTACTTATCCTGTATTCAAAATGTATAGAACAGAAACTGAATTACTCAGGTATATGAAAAGACTTGAGAATAAAGATCTATCTCTGGCTCACTCAATGATTCCACTTGGTTCCTGCACAATGAAATTAAATGCTACGACCGAAATGATAGCTCTAACCTGGGATGAGTTTGCTCATATCCATCCATTTGCACCAGCAGATCAGACAGAAGGTTATCTTGAAATGTTTAAAGAACTTGAAAAAGATCTTGCAGAGATTACTGGTTTCGATGCAGTTTCACTCCAGCCCAATTCAGGTGCTCAAGGTGAATATACAGGATTGATGGTAATCCGGGCATATCAGAAAGATAGGGGAGAAGCAAACCGAAATATAGTCCTCATACCTTCCTCTGCACATGGTACCAATCCTGCCAGCGCTGTTATGGCGGGGATGAAAGTTGTGGTAGTTAAATGCGACGATCACGGAAATATTGATGTGGATGATTTACGACTTAAAGCTCAGACGAACAAAGAAAATCTGTCTGCATTAATGATAACCTATCCGTCAACTCATGGTGTTTTTGAAGAAAGCGTAATTGAAATCTGTAAAATTATTCACGACTGTGGTGGACAGGTTTATATGGACGGCGCAAACTTAAATGCACAACTCGGACTAACGAATCCTGGAATCATCGGTGCTGATGTTTGTCATTTGAATCTTCATAAAACATTCTGTATCCCTCACGGAGGTGGAGGACCAGGTGCCGGGCCAATTGCTGTTAATAAACATCTAACACCATATCTTCCAGGTCATTCAGTGATTTCTATTGGTGGGGATAAATCTATAAATGCTGTTTCCTCTGCTCCCTGGGGAAGTTCTTTAATCACAATTATATCTTATGCTTATATAAAAATGATGGGAGGCGAAGGATTAACAGAAGCTTCTAAAGCTGCAATAGTAAATGCAAACTATATGATGGCGAGGCTTAAAAACTCTTACAAAGTTCTTTACTCAGGATTGAATGGAAGAGTGGGACATGAATTGATTTTTGACATGCGCGGATTTAAACATTCCTGCAACATTGAAGTTGAAGATATTGCCAAACGATTAATGGACTACGGGTTCCATGCCCCAACAGTTTCTTTTCCGGTACCCGGGACTCTGATGATTGAACCGACTGAGAGTGAGTCTAAAGCTGAACTGGACAGATACTGTGAAGCACTCTTATCAATAAGAGAAGAAATAAAAGAGATAGAAGAGGGTAAATACAATTCTGAAGATAATGTATTAAAGAACTCTCCACATACTCTAACCTCTGTAATTTCAGACGAATGGAAATACCCTTACAGCAGGGAGAAAGCTGCGTATCCTTTACCATTCACACGCGAGGGTAAGTTCTGGCCTTGTGTACGAAGGGTTGATAATGCATACGGAGACCGGAACCTTGTTTGCAGCTGCTTACCAATAGCTGATTATCTTGAAGAAACAGTTAATCAGTGAGAAATGATTTTGACTTTATTGTTTCAGCTTAATGATTAATTTTTCCAATCAAAATAAATTTGAGCTGAATATAACACATAGCTGCTGCATTCCTGTAATAATTTTAAGACCTATAATTAACAAATTATCTTTGAAAACTATTCTGATTATCATACTACTTGCATTTAATTTAATTGCACAAACCGATACTCTCTTTTACAAAGATGAATACAGTATCATAGTTGATTCAATTCAAATTATAGGTAACGAGACCACAGAAGATTTTATCATTCTAAGAGAATTAACCTTTGGAATAGGTGACACACTAAATCCACATTTAGCCTCATATAACAGGGAAAGAATTTACAGTTTAAGAATATTTAATGATGTGAAATTAAAACCCTATTCACTTAATGATAAGAATATCTTGAATATAGAGATTGAAGAGAGTTGGTACATTTACCCGATTCCATTTGTTACTTTAAAAGACAGGGATTGGAACAAATTATCATATGGTGTGGCAGTTTCGTTGCTGAACTTCAGAGGTCGCAATGAAACAATAAAAGGAGTTGCTGCTTTAGGTTACGATCCTTCTTTTAGTTTTTCATATTTTAACCCGAATATATCTTATAATCAAAATTTAAACTTTCAGGTTGGTTTAGGTTATACAACTTCTACTAACAAAAGTTCTGAAGCGGAGGAAATTTATGGAGGTTCGTTTGAACAAGAGGTTATAACTTCCAGACTACAACTAGGTAAAAGATTCGGAAATTATCACTGGTTGTTCTTCAAGACCGGTTTTGATTATATTAAAACACCTTTCTATATAAATGGAATAAATGCTTCAAGTAGCAGTATTGACAGAACTCTGATTCTTGGTGCAAGTTATGTTTATGATACAAGAGATTTAACCCTTTATGCAGCTAATGGTATTTATGCTCTGTTGAATTTTGAGTTTAAAGGACTGGGTATTGATGGAATTGATTACCGGGTTGCTGATCTCGAGTTTAGAGAATACAGAAAAATAGTTGAAAAATTTACTGCTAAATGGAGATTCTCAATACGCCATACTGCAGGGGAAACTGTTCCATTTTATGATTTCTCATACATTGGGTATTCAGAGAGGATTAGAGGATATTTTTACGATGCGAAAAGAGAGGGGAACGACAGAATCATTGGTTCTATTGAAATTAATTACCCCATAATTCAGGAAACAAGAATAAACTTGTATTTTATTCCATTGCTACCACGTTCTCTATTATCTTACAGGGTGGCTTTAATTGCTGAATTATTTGGCGATACAGGAACAACAAGAAACACAGGTGAACCATTAACTATAAAAAGTTTTAATTCCGGTTATGGCACCGGGATCTCTTTTTTACTTCTGCCTTATTTTATCTGCCGACTTGAATTTGCGATAAATGACAACGGACAAACTGAATGGATATTTGACCTTGGTGCATCTTTCTAACATTGAATTATATTTTACTCCTCCCGAATTAGTAAAAGAGAGGGAAATTTTGCTTAAGGATGATGAATTTCATCATTGCATTAATGTTATGAGAAATTCTGTTGGTGATGCATTATTTATTACTGATGGTCAAGGATCGATTTACACATCAGAAATTTATCAGATTAAAAGTAAGGAACTGATAGCT
>JBATIA010000296.1:0-14572 GCA_049667415.1 Ignavibacteriaceae bacterium | reverse complement strand
ATTTTAAAACAGCAGAAAAAACATTTGACGACATCATAAAGAATTATCCGGAAAATCCTGCAGGCTATCATTACAAATCAATTAGCCACCTGTGGTTTTATCTTGATAGCAAAAGTGATTATGATTTTGATAATTTCTATGCGTATACTGATACTGCTATCAAAAAGGCTGAAATCTTTCTTAACAAAGATAGCTCCGATGTTTTTAGTCTTTATATACTAGGTTCCGTCTATGCTAATCGGACTTTCGCTTTTACAAGAGATGAAAATTATTTTGATGCTATTTTCGCTGCGAGTAAGTTCTATTCCTATTTTAATGATTTGTTGAATATCGATAGCCTTTATTATGATGCTTATATGGGTAAGGGCTTGTATAATTTTGCAATTTCGCAGGCACCACAAACATGGTCATGGGCGCTTAGCCTGTCTGGTATGACGGGCGATAAGCAAGCCGGACTTGACTATCTCGAGATTGCGGCGAGAAAGGGACAGCTATCCAAAATCGATGCTAAATTTTATTTATCTCAGATATACTCTGAATTTCTTCTTAAATATTATGATGCAAAAAGAATTCTTGATGATTTAAATGCAAGATTTCCGAAGAATTTATTGTTTCGATATGCACTGGCTAATCTTTATCTAATAGAGTTCGATCTAAATAGCGCATACAGGATTTACAAAACGGTTCTATCATCAGCAGATACAAATTTTACTCAGTTAAAGTATTACGCAGGGTTGGCCTTAGGTGATATATCGTATTCAAGAGGTAATTACGAAATCTGCAGAGATTATTATACAAATTTTCTGGAATTTTCTAAGGATAATCACTTTAAAGGAATTACAGCACTTAAGCTTGGTCTAAGTTATCTTTTTGAAGGGGATTCAATTTCTGCACTTTTATATTTTGATAAAACATCTGAAGGCAACAATGATCTTGATGAAGATGCCTACGCAAAAACAAAAGGTGAACAATATTTAAACAAGCTTCCCGGGTCATTAGAAATGAAACTTATATTTATCAGGAATTTGATCGAAGCCGGAAAATTCAAAGCCGCTGTAGATTCTTTGGTAGATTTCACCGAACTGCAAATGTCTGATACTCTTAGAGCAGAAGCAATGTTATATTTCAGTGAAGCATATTACTATATTGGTAAATTTAAAAAGTCCCTTGAGTACGCAGTTGCTGTTTTTAATTTTGACGATTGTGAACTTTGGGTGAAACCATTCGCATGTTACTATGCTGCAAGAGCAAGCAAGGATTTAAAAAATTTTATAGATGCTAAATTATTTATTGAGTATGCGAATAATTTTAAAGATTATTTTTATGAGAATAAGCTGAAAGACAAACTGAACTTCCTTTCCTTTCTTCTTGAGGAAAAATGATTGGCACTCATTGAGTATTATTTGATTAATTAAGTCTCTTTAAGTAGTTTTGCCCAAATAATTTAACGGTAAATTGTTAACAATTGCGATCTTTGTTTCAGGTCGGGGTTCAAACCTGCGAGCTGTACTCGATTCACCAAAACTGAAAGATTTAATTAATGTTAAGGCGGTTGTTGGAGATAAATTAATTTGTCCTGCTTTTGATGTAGCCAGGAATTTTTCAATCCCGGTTTATAGTGTTGGTAAGAAAGAAGGATTTACATCTTTCAATAGTCTTAAAATTATTTTTGAAGAATTACGAATTGATCTTATTGTCCTCGCAGGATTTCTTAAGTTAATTCCGGAAGATTTTGTTAAGAACTTCTCAAACAGGATTGTAAATATTCATCCTGCACTTCTTCCTTCTTTCGGTGGAACTGGTATGTATGGGATGAATGTTCATCGAGCAGTATTTGAATCTTCAGCCCAGGTATCAGGTGCATCAGTTCACTTCGTGGATGAAACCTATGATACCGGTAAAATTATCGCTCAAAGGTGCGTAGATATTTCTGATGTAAAATCACCTGAGGAAATTGCCGAAAGGGTACTACGCATTGAACATCAATTATTGCCCGACGTGATAGAGAAAATAGCCCTTGGCAAAGTGTTTGTTGAGAAATTTAGAGTAAGAGTCGAGACTTAATTTTAGTTCACCCAAACCTCATATGATGCATTGAAAAAATTAGCCCTAATAAGCGTTTTTAATAAAACCGGAATCCTTGATTTTGCCAGGGGTTTGAAAGAAAACGGTTTTGATATTATTGCTACCGGCAATAGTTTCAGACTCCTTTTAGATAATAGTATTTCAGCAACAGAGATTAAGGACTTGACTGGTTTTCCGGAAATTTTCCAGGGACGAGTAAAGACTCTTCATCCCAAGATAAGCGGCGGAATTCTGATGAGAAGAGACAACCATTCGGATTTAAAGGAAGCTGATGAAAATAATATTTCTCCAATTGAAGTGGTTTGTGTAAACTTATATCCTTTTAAAGAAGTTTCAAAAAATCCTGATGTAGATCTGGAAACTTTAATCGAGAATATTGATATCGGTGGTCCAACTATGGTCAGGGCTGCAGCAAAAAATAATAAGTTTGTTTCTATAATTACAAATCCAAATCAGTATGAACCTTTCCTGGAAGAATTAAAAACAGGCAACATAAGTTTAGAGACAAAAAAGAAATTAGCAATAGAGGCTTTTGCTCATACTGCTGATTACGATTCGCATATTGTAAATTCACTGCAAAATAAAATGAATGTGAAATCTGATTACTTCACTCAAAGTTTTAAACTTGCATCTTCGCTTCGATATGGTGAGAACCCACATCAGCAAGCCGGCGTTTACGGAGACTTCTACGATAACTTTGAATTTCTTCATGGCAAAGAGCTTTCTTATAATAATATATTAGACCTTGTATCTGCAGTCGAACTAGTTGAAATCCTTGGCAAGGATTCTTGTACTATTGTTAAACATAATAATCCCGCTGGTGCAGCAGTTGGTAAAGATTCTTATGAGTCTTATACAAAAGCATTAAAATGTGATCCTGTTTCTTCCTTTGGTGGTATAGTAGCTTTCACATCTATTGTTGATGAAAGACTTGCAGAAAAATTGAATGAAATTTTTCTAGAAGTTATATGCGCTCAGGATTTTACCGAAGGGGCATTATCTATTTTGAGAAAGAAGAAAGATAGAAGACTGCTCAAACAAAAAAAATCTATCTTGAATGAAAAAATAAGTTTTCGATCAATTCCCGACGGAGTAATTGTTCAGAATATTGATTCATTGGATTTTGATGAATCTAAACAAAGAGTGGTAACAGATAAAAAACCTTCTCAGGCGGAATTGGAAGATTTAAAGTTTGCATGGAAGATTGCAAAACATACTAAATCAAATGCCATAATCTTTGCTAAAGACAAGGCTACACTTGGTGTAGGTGCCGGACAAATGTCAAGAATTGATTCGGCCAAAATTGCAAAGATGAAAGCTGAAGAACATGGTCTTGATTTACGTGGTTCGGTTGCTGCATCCGATGCATTTTTTCCATTTGCAGATGGTTTAATTGAAATTGTAAATTGTGGTGCTGTCTCTGTTATTCAACCCGGTGGTTCAGTAAGAGACAAAGAAGTAATTGATGCTGCCAACCAAAGAAATATTTCGATGGTATTTACAGGAATCAGGCACTTTAAACATTAAGAGGACATATGGGCATTTTCGACCTTTTTTCTACCGATATTGCTATTGATCTCGGTACCGCTAATACTCTAATCTACGTAAAGGGTAAAGGCATTGTTTTAAATGAACCTTCCATTGTTGCATTCGATAGGAGTACTAAAAGAATTATAGCCTTGGGAAACAAAGCTAAAGAAATGCAGGGGAGGGAACACAAAGAAATTAAAGTTACCCGTCCAATGCGAGACGGTGTGATAGCGGATTTTGAAATAGCTGAAGGAATGATTAGAGCATTTATTAAAAGAGTTAAAGCTGGTGCATTAAGCAGCAGACGAGTTGTGGTTGCAGTTCCAAGTGGTGTTACTGAAGTTGAAAAGAGAGCAGTTAGAGACAGTGCTGAACATGCTGGTGCAAAAGAAGTTCATCTTATTGCTGAACCTATGTCTGCTGCAATTGGTATTGGGATAGATGTTGCCGCACCCATTGGCAATATGATAATTGATATTGGTGGTGGAACTACAGAAATAGCGGTTATTGCATTATCAGGTATTGTAAATGAGGAATCCATTCGGATTGCTGGAGATGAAATGAATTATGCAATAATGCAATTCTTTAAAAGAAATCATAACATTCTTATTGGTGAGAGAACGGCAGAAGCTATAAAGTGTGAGGTTGGATCGGCGGTACCTTTGAAAGAAGAAATTACAATTCAGGTTAAAGGAAGAGATCTTGTTGGCGGAATACCTAAAACTACTGAAGTAAGTTCGGTAGAAATTCGTGAAGCTTTAAACGAAGCCATTACACAAATTGTTAACACTGTTAGACAAACACTTGAACGGACACCGCCTGAATTATCTGCCGATATTTTAGATAGGGGTGTTATGCTGACCGGTGGAGGAGCGCTTTTAAAAGGCCTTGATGAACGGATACGCATGGAAACAAATTTGCCTGTTCATATTGCCGATGACCCCTTAACGGCTGTAGCCAGAGGCGCCGGAAAAGTAATTGAAAACCTTAATGAATATTCGAAAGTTCTAATTCGTAACAGAAGATATTAATGTTCAGGTTTTTATTATATGTCTGGAATAGATTTAAAGAATATTTCATTCTCACATTATTAGTGATAATTAGTCTTACCCTTCTTACTCAAAATAACAATCAACAAGTACAAAAAGTCAGAGCAGTTGCATTCGGAAGTTTTGCTACAGTTTCCTCACTATTTTATGATTTATTCAACATTACTCAACTTAGAAATGAGAATAAGGCTTTAAGACAAACAAATGCTGAACTGATGCTTCAGCTTAGCATGTTAAGGGAACAGGGAATTCTTAATAGAGAGTTGAATGGAATGTTAGGCTACAAAGATACAGCATCTTTACCGCTTACTCCGGCAACTATAGTTTCTAAATCCCTGTCAATTACACAAAATACAATTACAATTAATGAAGGTACAGTAAAAGGAATCAAACCCGGGATGCCAGTAATAAGTTACAGGGGAGTGGTTGGTATAATTCAGACCTGCTCTGATAATTTTTCCATCGCCCGTACATTAAAAAATGTTGATTTAAAACTGACAGTTAAGAACGAAAAAAACAGACTAAATGGCATAATGAAATGGGACGGTGAGAAACTTGTGATAGTTGATGTACCTAAAACCTATGACTTTGATATAGGAGATCGGATAGTTACTTCTGAAATGAGTTCAATTATACCTGTCCCAATTCCGGTTGGAATTATTGCGAAAATAGAAGAGGAACAGACAGGAATATTAAATCTTATTCACGTCACTCCTTTCGAAGAAGTTCTAACCGTAGAACACGTATTTATTCTAATGATGGTTGAGAATGACGAAAAAAGTAATCTTCAACTAAATTTTTATAACAGAAAATGAAATTAAACCTGAAATATTTCATACCTCCTTTAATTTTTTTTCCTGTTGTATTAATTCAACTTACTGTAATTCCTTTTATTTCAATACAGGGAGTTGTTCCTGATCTTTTATTAATTGCTGTAGTATATTTATCAATTTCATATGGTCAGATATTCGGCACAATTACAGGTGCTTCATATGGTTTATTGTACGATCTTATTTCGGGGAATTTAATGGGTAGTACTATGCTGTCGAAAACAGTTGCAGGTTTTGTAGCAGGATATTTTTCTTCTGAGACAAGGCGTGATAAATATCTTTACACCTATTCATTTTCTATCGTTGTTTTAATTACAGGATTAATTGATGCAGTTATCTTTGCTCTCTTTTCTGTAATTGATTTTAATACAAATATCTTTATGGCATTATTTAACCATGCATTAATGCCTTCAATTTATACTTCTCTTGTCAGTATTTTATTAGTGATAGTACCTTATAGAAAGAATTTTGAGTGAAAACGGATAATTTCGGATCATTAAAACGGAAAACAATTATCTATTTTGTAATTGTTACAAGTGCGATAATACTTGCTGGCAGATTATTCCAGATGCAGATTCTGCACAGAGTAAATTATGAAATGAAATCCTCTGACAATAGTATTAAGAGTCTTGAGCTTGAACCGCTCCGAGGTGTTTTTTACGATAGAAATTACAAAGTACTTGTAAGCAACATTCCTGCATACACACTTAGAATAACTCCAGCCTATTACGATACTAGCCTGAATAAAATAATTGAAACCGTTATTGATGCCGGGCCAGGTTATAGTAAAAACCTGCTTTATCAAAACAAAATTTATTCAAAGTATTTGGCTATTAAAATCAGGAGAGATATTGATTTTAAGACGGTAGCATGGCTTGAGGAAAATTCCGAACATTTACCGGGTGTTGATTATATTATAGAAATGCAAAGGTACTATCCTGCCGGAGTTATGGCATCACATACATTTGGCTATACAAAAGAGATTTCACCCGATCATCTTGAAAAAGAAAAAGATATTTATAAACTGGGAGACTATGTTGGTCACAATGGTTTAGAAAAGACGTATGAAGAGATATTACGTGGTACTAAAGGCTATAATTATGTTTTGGTAGATTCAAGGCGGAAGCAAATCGGTAAATACCATAACGGTGCAGATGATGTTTTACCAATAAAGGGGAATGACTTAGTTCTGGGTATCGAGGCTTCGACTCAAAAAGTAGCTGAAGAGGAATTTATTGGTAAACGGGGAGCCCTTGTTGCCATAGATCCTGCATCCGGAGAAATTATTGCTATGGTTAGTTCGCCAAGTTATGACTTAAATCAGTTTTCATTTTTTACATCTAAGGATTATTTGGATGACGTTTATAAAGATCCTGAAAAGCCCTTATTCAACCGTGCAACAATGTCCGTCAATCCACCTGGTTCGACTATCAAAATGTTGGAAGCTTTGACTGCATTGGATTTAGGATTAATAACTACGTCATATACAACTTTCTGTGGTGGTGGTTTTACATACGGCAGATTTTTTAAATGTCATGGGTCTCATGGTACAGTAAATGTAATTACTGCGATTGAAAAATCCTGCAACACTTTTTTTTATAAGCTTATTTACAAAATTGGTATGGATCGCTGGAAAGAATACGCCACAAGATTTGGTTTAGGACAAAAGACTAATATTGATATATCTGAAGAAGTAGCAGGATTCATTCCTGACGAAAATTATTATAAAAAAAGATACGGCGAGAACTGGCCGAAAAGCATTATGGCCAGCCTTGGAATCGGGCAAGGAGAAGTAAGCGTCACATCTTTACAGCTTGCTCAATATGTTGCCCTTCTAGCAAATAATGGAAAGATGAAAACACCTCATATTGTCAGAGGCTATATCGAAAACGAATCTGGAAAACTTGTTTCCATTGAACACAAAGAAATTAATACCAATATTAGTCAAGCTGCTTTTGATGTAGTAAAGGAAGGAATGTTTTTGGTAGTTAACGGTCATGGAACAGCTACACATATTCGCTTACCCGATATCGAGATCGCAGGTAAAACAGGGACCGCACAAAATCCGCACGGTAAGGATCATGCATGGTTTGTTGGATTTGCCCCATATGAAAATCCACAAATTGCTCTGGCAGTTCTTGTGGAGAATGTTGGTTTCGGCGGTACCCATGCTGCTCCTATTGCGAAGAAAATAATTCAAACTTATTTGGAAAGCTTTAAAGGAGTTGGCAAAACTCTTGAGGAAGAAATTGCTGTTCTTAAAAACGATTAATGGAATGAGCTAACTTGAGAATAGATTATAACATAAAAGATAAATTTGATTTTGGATTATTCTTACCAGCTTTAATTCTTTTAGGATTTGGTTTAGCAGCTATTTACAGTTCTACTGTAAATAATATACTTGCGCACGAAAATTTTCAAAGGCAGATAATTTGGGGGGTAATTGCTATTATTTTATTCTTTATTACTTACTCACTTCCCACAAATTTTTTCAAAACAATTGCAGTTCCCGGTTACTTAATCTCTTTGGGTTTACTATTAGCAGTACTCGTAGTCGGTAAACATGTATCCGGTTCAAAGAGTTGGATCATGATTGGTTCAATGGGGTTTCAGCCTTCAGAGCTAGCAAAGATTGGAACTGTACTGGCAATTGCTGCATATTTAAGCAGGAGCAGCAGCGATATAGACTCATTTAAGGATATTCTAATAACTCTCGCTATTGGTATAACTCCGATTTTACTGGTTCTATTAGAACCTGATATGGGTACCTCAATTGTTTTTATTGGAATAATATTGATGATGTTCTTTTGGAAAGGAATAAGCAGCTTTTCACTTTTTGTAGTATTATCACCAGCTTTTGTTGCAATCGCGGCAATTTTTGGTTTGATTTATTTTATTGTGGCTTTAGTGCTGGTTCTTATTTTTCTTTTCATTTTCAAGAGAAATCTATTTTTTAGTGCATCAATATTTGCATTCAATTTATCCAGTGGTTTTTTTGCAGATTATGTTTTTCGCGCTTTAAGCCCTCATCAACAAAAACGAATTCAATCTTTTCTTGATCCAATGGCAGATCCGCTCGGTTCTGGTTACAATACCATCCAAGCAAAAGTTGCGATAGGATCAGGTGGTTTAACAGGAAAAGGTTTCCTTGCTGGTAATCAGACCCAACTTCAATTTATTCCAGAACAATGGACTGATTTTGCGTATTGTGTTATTGGAGAGGAGTTTGGTTTTATTGGAAGTATTATTGTTCTTGGAATTTTCCTTTATCTTTTTCTGCGAATCTTAAAATCAACCCATAATACTAAAGATGAATTTCTTAGTTTGGTCTCAATTGGCATTCTATCTGTTTATCTCGTTCACTTTATAATTAATCTTGGTATGGTAGTGGGTATTTTACCTGTAATTGGAATTCCTCTGCCGTTTATAAGTTATGGTGGAAGCTCTCTTCTCTTAAATATGTTTATGTTAGGAATATTGGCGAATTTTTATCGCACAAGAAAAAATTATACTTGAGAATTATTTATGAAGGCGATTCAAAAATTATATTCTGCTAATTCATCGGGTAAATACATCTGTGTTGGGCTTGATACAGATCCCGGAAAGCTCCCGCATAATATAACTACTTTAAAAAATCCGGTTGTTGAATTCAATAAAAAAATTATTGAAGTTACAAAATCATCCGCCGCAGCCTATAAGTTAAATCTTGCCTTTTATGAAAGTGAAGGAATTACTGGCCTAAAGAATCTGGAAGAAACCTTATCATTTATACCACCGGAAATTTTGATAATTGCTGATGGAAAGCGTGGCGATATTGGAAACACCTCAAGTTTATATGCAAAATCAATTTATGAACATTTCAATTTTGACTCTGCAACATTAAATCCTTACATGGGGCAAGATTCTCTGCAACCATTTCTTTCCTATTCTGACAAACTTAATTTTATACTTGCTTTAACTTCTAATCCCGGTTCAGCGGATTTTCAAAAACAACAAATGAATAATGGTAATTATTTATATCAATATGTTATTGAGAAGGTTCACAACTGGAATAAAAGTTATAACTGTGGAATAGTCTTCGGGGCGACAAATGTAAATGAATTAAAAGAAAATATAAATATTATTAGAAATCTTCCCCTTTTAATTCCCGGTGTTGGAGCCCAGGGTGGTAGTCTTGAGGATGTGACAGGAGTTTTATTTTCTAAGAATAGATCCGCGTTCTTAATAAATGTAAGCAGGGGGATTATTCAAAAAAGTACCGGTGATGATTTTGCAGAAGCGGCTAAAAATGAGTTAGCCTTCCTGAATCAAGTTATTTCTAAAAATCAATACCGGAAATCCTGATATAACTGTTTTAGCATCAATTAGTATACTTTTATTCTTACCACTACTTTTTATTAAATCATTCCCTGCTAAAAAATACTCAATTTTATGTTTTCTTTATTGGGAAAACCAAATATCTTTATATAGAAAAAGTTGAAATAAATTTAAAATAAGATTTAGTGTTTGCTGATGAGTGTAAAAGAAATATTTGTTTATGAAATTTGGAAAGAAAACAAGTTTGTAAAAGAATTAACTACTGAAGACCATCAAAAAATAGAAATAGTCGATCCTGGTACTCACAACAAAGATTCAGCTGGTCCAGATTTCACCAATGCACGAATTAAATTTGGCAATATTACCTACCTCGGTGATATTGAAATTGACACCTGGCATAGTGATTGGAAAACACACGGGCATTTTTTCGATAAAAAATACAATAAGGTCATTTTGCATGTTGTCATTTCGAGGGACAAATATCAACCTTTTGTTTTTTCTAAAGATGGTAGAAAAATACATTCACTTTGCCTTTTGGATTTTATAGATGAAAATATAAATACTGCAATCTTAAATGCTGTAGAGTCCGAGAAGAAAAATAGAGTATTTCATATGCCTTGCCTCGGAAGAAATGATTCGGTTCACAAGAAAGAAAAACTCGATTTTCTTTTTCAACTTGGTGTGGAAAGATTTATTAAAAAATCGAAGCGTTTACTTGAAAGACTCAAAGAAATGTTATACCTGAAAGAAATGAATATAAGAGAACCTGTTTTAAAGTACGATTTTAGCGAAGATTACTATAATAAAAAATATACACCATCTGATTTTAGCGACTTACAAATCTGGGAACAATTGATTTATGAAATGATTTTTGAAGCATTAGGGTATTCTCGGAATAAAGAAATTATGCTTAAGCTGGCCAAATCAGTTAATGTTGCATTTCTGAACAATTTCAGGTTAAATGAAAACTTTGAAGAAATTATTGAGTGTGCCCTTTTCAATGTTAGTGGTTTGTTGCCCGGTTCAGCAAAGTTCAGGGAAGAAGCGACAGCGGATTATGTACGAAAATCTGTTGAGTTATGGAACTTAATTTGTAACAAATATGATGGTACAACTTATAAAAAAGAAGACTGGAATTTTTTCAAGCACCGTCCGCAAAATTTTCCAACAATCAGATTAGGAGGAGGAGCCCAATTAATATTTCATGTATTAAAAAATGGTATCTTTAAAAACTTAACTGAAGTATTTAAAGAAGAAAAAAAGAACAAAGAGTTTACAGTAATCTTACGTAATCTTATAATCACTGAGGGGCGGGGTTACTGGGCATTTCATTATAATTTTGATAAGCTATCCAAAGAGAGCTTAAATTACTTCATAGGTATTTCAAGAGCAGATGAGATAATTGTAAACGTGATATTTCCAGTACTGTATTTATACTTTGAAATTTTTAATGATATTGAATCCGCCAGAAAATTAAAAAACCATTATGTTAATTATACCCAACACGGTACAAATGGATTGGTTAAACAAGTTGAATCAACTTTAGGTTTGGCCAGGGCAAGTCGGCGAAGCATAAACTCGCAGGCAATGATTGAGCTTTTTAGGGACTACTGTGTTAAAGAAAGATGTTTGGAATGTAAGATAGGGGAGAAAGTCTTTAATTAATCGAATTAATTTTCACTTGTAAGATTTTTAATCTGGTCTCTGATTTTAGCTGCTCTTTCGTATTCTTCACCATCAATTGCCTCTCTAAGTTTGTTCTGTAAAGTGGCTAACTTAGCTTCTTTCGAGGCTGGTTTTTTAGGTTCTCCAGCGTCAGAAATAATGCTTGAACTTGCTGCATTCTCCGTTTCTTCAGATGGAATAAATGCAGCAGATTCCATAACTAATGAAGAAACATAAATTGGTGCTTGTGCACGAACTGCAAGAGCGATTGCGTCACTTGGACGGGCATCAATTTCCTGTGAAAAACCGGAAACTTCCAGAATAATTTTTGCAAAAAATGTATTATCTCTTAGTTCATCAATAATTATTTCAATTACTGTTGCACCAAGGCTATCAGTTAATTGTTTTAACAGATCATGTGTTAATGGTCGTGGTGGCTTAATCCCTTCAATCTCAAGTGCAATAGCCTGCGCTTCAAAGGCGCCAATAATTATGGGCAGCCTTTTGTTCCCATCGATTTCTCTAAGCAGAATTGCATAAGCACCACCAGTTGATGGGCTGGAAGATAAACCTAATATTTCACATTGAATTTTTTGCAAGTCTTACTCCTATTTCAGGATTACTTAACTTTCTTAATTTCACTGGTTAAAGCGGGAAGTATTTCAAACAGATCCCCGGTAATACCATAATCAGCAACGCTAAATATCGGGGCATCTTTATCTTTATTTATTGCTACAATAAATTTTGACGAAGACATTCCCGCAAGATGTTGAATGGCTCCGGAGATTCCACAGGCTACATAAAGAGTTGGCGAAACGGTTTTACCAGTTTGTCCGACTTGTTCATTATGAGGTCTCCATCCTGCATCAACAACTGCTCTTGAGGCTCCGACAGCAGCACCTAGAGCTTCAGCAAGTTCCTCAATTAAGTGAAAGTTCTCAGGACCTTTAATACCTCTGCCCCCCGATACAATTATGTCGGCTTCGGACACATCCAGCTTTCCTTCTGCTTTTTTAAATTCAGTAACCTTACTTTTAAGATTCACGGAAGTAATATCTTTAACAACTACCTCTGGAGGATTAACATTTTCTGTTAGCTGAGCTTTAAAGACATTTGGTCGGATTGTGATAACTTTTTTATTGCTCAACAATTTTACATCAACTAATGCTTTACCGGCATAAGTGGGTCTGGAACAAACTATTTCATTTCCGGAAACACTTAACTTTACACAGTCAACAATACAACCAGCGTCAAGTTTTACACTTAGACGTGGTGCAAGATCTTTACCCAAGGCTGTGTTAGAAAGAATTAGTATTTCAAAATCTGATTCTTTTGCGAAATTACTTATTACTTCTGTATAACCTGAAGAAGAGTAATTAGATAATTCAGAGTTTTTGAAGTGTGTTATTTTCTGTATTCCATATTTTGATATTTGATTCAGATTATTGATTGTATCACCCACAATAACTGCTTCAGCGCTCGTATTTAGATCTTTTGCAAGATTCGCCGCCGTATTTACAGTTTCAAAAGCGGAACGTTTGATTAATCCATCTCTTTGCTCAAGTACTGCTAAAATTTTATTTGCCATAAGATATTTTCCTTAAATTACTTTTGCTTCTTCTTTTAACAACCTAACCAGCTCAGGTACCGCAGAAGCATCACTACCGACGATTCTACCAGACTGCTTTCCTGATGGAAGGTGCATACTGATTACTTCACTTGTTGGAGTAAAAGCAGCTGCGGTTTTTTCTTCAATTATTTTTTTCTTTGCAGCCATAATTCCCTTCAGAGATGCGTAACGGGGTTCATTCAATCCCTTCTGACAAGTGATTATTACAGGTAAAAAAGTTTGGACAACTTCTCTCCCACCTTCAATTTCCCGTTCTGCTATCACTTTGTCACCATCAATATCAAGTTTAACAACAACGGAAACACAATTATAATCCAGAAGTTCAGCAGTTAGCTGACCAACTATAGAATTATCATAATCAACAGATTGCTTACCCATATACACTATTTGAGCATTTTGTGCTTTAATTTCTTCAGCAAGTGCTTTTGCAATACCCAAAGAGTCTCTATGATTTTCATCTTTTAACAGAACCCCACTGTCAACCCCCATTGCCAGAGCTTTCCGAATTGTCTCTTTACTGTTCTCGGATCCGACAGTAAGAACTACTACTTCTCCCGATCCAAGTTTCTCTTTTGTTTTTAATGCTTCCTCAACAGCATACTCGTCATATGGATTGATTATAAAAGTGACTCCTGCTGGGTCAATCGATTTTCCATCGCTTCCGATTTTAATTCGTGTTGCAGTATCGGGAACGTGACTTATACAAACTACGATTTTCATTTATTCTCCATCTTATTACATTATTTTATATTCAAAATATATAGACGACCCGATATAAAAGCAATTAAATGTAAACCACTTCGATTTTTTTTACTTTCTAGGTTACTTTAATTTTTAGTCCTTAATAATTATTTTCCGTATATGGATATACCGGCAAAGCAATCTCCCGAAATTTCGGATATTAAAGAAGAAGAAACAATTGTAGGCTTAGGTTGCAGAGTCGTACTTTATAATGATAACTGGCATACTTTTGAAGAAGTAATATCTCAAATAATCAAGGCAACAAAATGTTCATTTGTTGAAGCACGGGATAAAACCTTTGAAGTCCATATTAAGGGGAAGGCAGTAGTCTTTTCAGGTGAACTATCAGATTGCTTAAAGGTTTCAGGCATCCTTGAAGAAATTTTGCTCCACACTCAAATTGAAACTTAAAATTTTAATGCCCCGGTTTAGCTAATTCATTTTCTTAGATTTCTCTCCTTTAGGTCCATAAAGTTCTTCGATTAAGTAAAATATCATTGACTGATCTGTAACCGGGTAGATATATCTAATGCTCTCTGGTGGTGGAGGATTATCATAGTCAAAACGGAAAATTTCTTTATTGCTTACATCATAGTAACGGATTTTTAAAATTCCATATTTTACAGTTGTTAAGTTAATTGCAAAAAGTGTTTTTGAGCGAAAGACTTCACCTTCAATTCCTTCATATTTAACTGGTGGTTGATGGGTTTCAAGTAACCAGATAT
>JBATIA010000295.1:0-1851 GCA_049667415.1 Ignavibacteriaceae bacterium | reverse complement strand
AGCGTAAAGGGCGACGAAGTATCATTAAGCTTCAGAAGATTATGGAGAAAAAAACTTCAGGGAGAATAATGTCAGAACATACGCCCAATGCACTGATAAAGAACAAAAAGGAAGTTCCATCAGAGTTTAACAGGATTGCCAAGCGATACGATCTCGCAACTTTCTTAAGCCAGGGTTATCAACAGGATTTGCAAACCAGCGTTGACAGAATGAACCTGAAAGGAAACGAATACCTCGCCGATCTTTGCTGCGGAACAGGAAAGTCAACCATCGCTTGTCTGAATAATCTTCAGAATGGGAAAGTAATCGGGATTGATAACTCGGAAGGAATGCTTAAAGCCGCGAGAGAAAAACTTATTCCGAAATTTGGAAAAGACAAAGTAACTTTCGCTCAGCAGGATGTGATGAATCTCGATCTGGCAAACAACAGTCTTGATGCAATTTTTATGGCTTACGGAATCCGCAATATGCCTGACTTCGATAAATGCGTAAGAAATCTTCATCGAGTTTTAAAGCCCGGCGGAAAAATCTGCTTTCACGAATACGCAATCAGCAAGTCTTTTGCTTCAAAACTTTACTGGAAATTTTTAGGATACTTTTTAATAATTCCTTTTGCAGGTTTAACAACCGGCTCAACAAAAATTTTTCGCTATTTGATTAAAAGCGTTGAGACATTTCTTTCTCCCGATGAGTTTGTTGACTTGCTAAATAAGGCCGGATTTGAAAACATAAAGCACTCTCCACTTGGAAGCTGGCGAAAGCCGGTATTGCATACTTTCATTGCAAAAAAACCAACTCAATAACTATGAGCATAAAATCAATAATATCAAAACAAATAGAGAAGAAACTGGGCGGATACAAAATCCAGCTAAACAAAGTTGATTCTTCTCTTCCCGAAAAACTTTCAAAAGAAAAAAGTGTTGGAATTATCGGCGGAGGATTGGCTGGTGTTTCTGCTGCAATATTTCTCGCTGAAAGAGGATTTAGAGTAAAGATTTTTGAAAAAGAAAAATATCTTGGCGGGAAAGTTGGTTCATGGCCGGTAAGGTTTGACGATGGTTATTCAACACAAGTTGAACACGGTTTTCACGCTTTCTTTAGACAGTACTACAACCTCCGCAATCTTCTAAAAAAAATTGATGCTTTCAAATATCTCATTCCTATTGATGACTATTTAATATTCACAAAGAAACACGGTAATTTCGGTTTCAAGGAAATCAGTACGGTTCCGGTTTTAAATATTCTAAGTATGGCAAAGACAGGAATCTATTCGTACAAAGATGCGATGCTAAATCCCGGATTCAGAAAGATGACTTCGCTGTTAAGCTACGAGCGCGAGAAAACATTTTCAAAATTTGATAATATTTCCTTCAAAAATTTTGCTGATGATGTTAAGCTCCCGCCGGAAATGCAGTTGATGTTCACAACCTTTTCGAGAGCCTTCTTCGCTGAACCACAATACATTTCGATGGCAGAGCTGATAAAAAGCTTTCACTCATATTTCCTCAGCAACGATCTTGGATTGTTGTATGATGTTCTAAATGACGATTTTGAAGATACTCTCTGGAAACCAGCAAAAAATTATCTGGGCAAATACAAGTCAACCATTTCGCTTGATTCAAAAATCACCTCATTCAAAAAAGACGGGAATCAGTTTATCATCAACGATGAGCGATTTGATTATGCAATTATTGCATCAGATGTTAAAGGAACGAAAAACATAATTAAAAACTCTGATTACTTTAGAAATGAGCATCTTGATTTCTACAATCAAATGACAAACCTGAAACAATCACAGCGTTATTCTGTTTTAAGAGTATGGATTGATAAAGACCTTCGACAGGGTGTGCC
>JBATIA010000294.1:0-6998 GCA_049667415.1 Ignavibacteriaceae bacterium | reverse complement strand
CCGATAAGTATAATCGAAATTATTCTCCAGAGCTTTTTCCAGAACGGAAATTTAAACTTACGCATAACATCCAGCTTGCTGCCGGAAGAAATCTCGAATACAAATCCCGAGACAAAAAGAAATGCCGGTGCCATTAATCCGTTTATGAAAGTAACAACACCAAACCATCCCGTTTGCTTTAATTCAGGTAAAAGAAACGTATTAAATACGTGCGGCTCAATCATAAGTATGATTGCCCAGCCGCGAAGCAGATCAATAAAAGTATATCTTACTTTTTCTTTCAAGGATAATCTCCTTTACCGATATAAGAGTGTAAAAAGATTTTATACTTAATGATACCAACTTAGTAAGAATTCTTAGTTTCGCAATCACCAACACTTTACAAATACCAACCAATTTATCTTGGAATTCTTTTCTTTTTTGAGAATTTCAGCTTCCAATAATTAAGAAAAAAAACTTTGTTATCAGGCACTAATCCGGTTTAATAGACTAAAAGCAAGTCTTATTAAACTTGTGAGATGGCATTTAACATGCGTATAAACATATAAAATGAAATTGAAATCAACTTAAACCAAACAAGGTGTTTTATGGCGTTAATAGCAATTATAGATGATGATCCTGATATTCTAGATGCCAGCAGACTTGTGCTTACGGCAAAGGGTTATCAGGTTATCACTGCTGATAACCCGGATGAAGGTTACAAAATGGTAATGGAAAAAAAACCGGACCTAATCATACTTGACGTGATGATGGTTGAACCGGACGACGGATTCTTCCTGGCTCAGAAATTCAGGAAAGAAAATGTGGACGTACCGATATTAATGTACACATCGGTATCGAAAGCTTTGGGTTTGGAGTTCGCAGCCAGTGAGATGGTTCCTGTAGATGACCTTGTTGAAAAACCAATCTCTCCCGATACCTTGGTCGATAAAGTAGAAAAACTATTACAATTACATTACAAGGAGTGAGTAAATGTTTATCGCAGAAAAAAATGCTCTCTCCGAAGATATTGAGAGCTATGTTAATAAATATGGGAATGACCGTTCTGCATTGCTTATGATTCTTCATGAAATTCAGAAGAAGCACAGGCACATTTCCGAATTTGCCCAGCAGGAAGTTGCAAAACTCCTGAACATTCACCCGGTGGAAGTATATAGCGTCATTTCATTTTTTGCTTTTCTCAATTCAAAACCTAAGGGAAGAAACTTAGTGCGGATATGCCAGACAATTTCCTGTGACATGCACGGAAAATCCGGAGTGGTTCATGCTATAGAACGTGAACTTGGAATTAAGATCGGGCAGACAACCAAGGATAATAAATTCACTGTTGAATATGCTAACTGCTTAGGTCTGTGCGATATGGGTCCGGCAATGGCGATAAACGATCAGGTTTTTCTACAGCTAACGCCGGAAAAAGCAGTTGAATTATTAAGTAAGGTGAAATAGAGGTTGTTATGAAATTAAACACAAAGAAAAGAACAGGACCGGTTATCTTCTCTGAATATAAAAGAGGAGATGCTATTAAAAAAGCAGTTTCAATGTTGCGGGAAGACATATTATTCGAATTAAGGGATTCAAAACTTAGAGGCAGGGGAGGTGCAGGTTTTCCTGTTTCCACCAAGTGGATGTTAACCAGTGCAGCAAAAGCTGATGAAAAATTTCTCGTTTGTAACGCTGATGAAGGTGAACCCGGTACTTTTAAGGATAGGGTTCTTCTTATGGAATATCCCGAGCTTGTTTTTGATGGGATGGTTGTTGGTGGATACACTCTGGGCGCACATCAGGGCATAGTATATCTCCGCGGCGAATATGAATATCTATTAAAGTCTCTCCAGGATTATCTTGAAGAAATGAGAAAAGATAACTTGCTCGGTAATAATATTTTGGGGAAAGAAGGTTTCAATTTTGATATCTGCATAGTATTGGGATCTGGCGCATATGTTTGCGGAGAAGAAACGGCATTGATAGAATCACTTGAAGGCCATCGGGGTGAACCACGTAACCGTCCTCCATATCCGATTAACACGGGATTTCTCGGCAGACCAACCTCGGTAAACAATGTTGAAACTCTCGCAGCTATCTCTCACATTATTTTAAAGGGAGGAAGCTGGTTTGCAAAATTCGGGACAGATAAATCTACAGGTTCAAAATTATTTTCTGTATCTGGCGATTGTGATAAACCAGGAGTTTATGAACTTCCCTGGGGCACAAAAATTTCTGAGTTGCTGGAGCTTGTTGAAGCAAAGAATACCAAAGCCGTGCAAGTTGGTGGAGCTTCCGGATTTTGTATCCCTAAATCGCAGTTCAATAAAAAACTTGCTTATGAAGAAATTTCTACCGGCGGATCGGTTATGATATTTAATGAAAACAGGGACATGCTTCACGTATTAAAAAACTTTATGGAATTTTTTGTTGATGAATCGTGCGGACAGTGCACTCCCTGCCGGATTGGAAACGTAAAACTTCTGGAAGGGGTTGAGATGATTGAAAAAGGTCAGTATACTTTTTCACATATAAATAAACTAAAAGATCTTGGAAAGACAATGCAACTAGCATCTAAATGTGGACTGGGTCAGTCGAGTCCAAATCCTTTCATTTCAATTCTTGAAAACTTTAATGACGAAATCTTCAATAGCAGCAGCAACGGAGGAAGAAATGGTAATTAAAGACTTGTTAAGAGCCCCTGTTAGTCAAAAGTCGCTGGTGATTGAAAAACCGGAACATCCGGAATACATTGGTGGAACTATATCAATAGAAATAAACGAAAAGAAAGTTGCAGTGCCGTTGGGAACAACAATACTAGAAGCTTGCAGACAAAACCAGGTACACGTTCCTACTCTCTGTCATCACGAAGATTTATGTGTTGCCGGTGTTTGCCGCATCTGTGTGGTTGAAGTTGAAGGTATGAGAACCCTCCAGTCTTCCTGTACTTTTCCGATTACTGCACCTATAAAAGTGAAAACCACAAGCAATGCTGTCAGAAGAGCAAGGAAACACATCCTCGATTTGTTGCTCAGTGAACATTATGGAGAGTGTTATTCCTGTTTCAGGAACAATAACTGTGAATTGCAATCGCTTGCTAAAGAGTACGGCGTTGACCACTATAACTTTGGACATATAGAGAAACCAAGATATGAAGTTGATAAATCTTCGTATTCTGTTGTACGAGATATGGATAAATGTGTTTTGTGCAAACGCTGCGTAAGAACGTGTATCGATCTTCAGGAAGTTGGGGTGCTGGAAGCAATCGACAGAGGTCACGAAACTCATATCGGAACATTCTGGGAAAAACCACTAGCCGAAGTCATCTGCATTAACTGCGGACAATGCATTAATCGCTGTCCCACCGGTGCTCTTCGTGCAAATGATCCGCGTGATGAAATCTGGTCTGCAATTGATGATCCGAAAAAGCATGTAGTTATTCAAACAGCCCCTTCCCCTCGTGCTGCTATTTGCGAAGAATTCGGAATGGAACCGGGGACTTCTCTTACTGGTGAAATGAACACCGCCTTAAGAAGAATTGGCTTCGATGTAGTCTTCGATACAAACTTTACAGCAGACCTTACGATTATTGAGGAGGGAACGGAATTAATTCAACGTTTATATAAAGCACTTGTTATTAAAGAAGAGGTAGCGCTTCCTCAATTTACATCGTGCTCACCCGGATGGGTAAAATATCTCGAACATTTTTACCCGGAATATATTCCGAACCTTAGCTCTGCAAAATCTCCGCAACAAATGTTTGGTGCATTAATTAAAACATTTTATGCTCAGAAAGCAGGAATAGATCCCAAGGATATAGTTACTGTTGCTGTGATGCCCTGTTCGGCTAAAAAATTTGAGTGTAACAGGCCCGAGATGGTGGATTCAGGATTTAAAGATGTTGACTATGGTTTGACAACCCGTGAGCTGGCACAAATGATTAAAGAAGCTGGAATATATCTTCCCGAAATGCCCCGCTCACATTTTGATAATCCCTTCGGAGATGCATCGGGTGCAGGTTTGATTTTCGGTGCAACCGGCGGTGTTATGGAAGCTGCCTTGAGAACAGTAATTGAATTCGTAACCGGAAAAAAAGTGGAAAGTGTTTTTGCAAATGCTGATATAACCCCGATCAGAGGATTTGAAGGCATTAGCTATGTGGAATTGCCAATTCAGGAAGTTGGTCCTGTTCCTGATCTTATTAAACATCTTGTGCCTGACTGGAACTGGCTGAAAGACGCAACGTTAAAGATAGCTGTAGTTCATGGTACGGCTAATGCAAAGAAAGTAATGGAAGATATTAAAGCCGGGGGCAAGTTCAGCGAATGTCACTTTATTGAATTTATGGCTTGCCCGGGTGGTTGTCTCGGCGGCGGTGGTCAACCTATCCCAACCACACCGGAGATCCGCAAACTAAGAGCACAAGCTATTTATAATGAAGATCGGTCATTACCGGTAAGAAAATCTCATGAGAACAGGCACGTCTCAGAAATTTATGAAATGTTCTTAAAAGATGGACCCGGCGGTCACCTCTCTCATAAGCTGCTTCATACTCATTATGTAAAAAGAGGGAAGTATATTACGTAAGTTGAAAAATAAATAAACTGGCAGCCCGCCCTACTGCTGCCGGTAAAATATTTAACTTGGAATGAAATTGCTTAAGAAACTCATGGTAAGCTTAGTGCCCGAATGGGCACGTGAACAGAAAGAATTCTGGGAAGCGGTTCGCAAAAGAAATCTTTGGTCAATTAAGCTGCGGTATGGTGTTGTAATGGCACTGTCTGCCGTTCTGTTATTTTCCACACTAATACTAAAAATAAATTTTACAGCCACACAGCTAATTGCCGGATGTGCAATCACTGCCTCTATTTTATTTTATAATATATTACTTCATCGTTTGAGGAAGTATATTAAGCTTGATGTCAATGAGTTTAATCCCATCTATTTATCTCTTCTCCAGATGATACTGGACTTAGTTTCTCTCCTTCTTCTTGTTCACTATACAGGTGGTATTGAATCCCCATTGTATATACTTTTTGTATTTCATATGATAGTAGGAAGCCTGATACTGCCAGGTGTTGTAGTTTATACGCTTGCAGTAATTTTTGTGGCATTATTTATCCTGATAATTATTATGGAATACATTGGCACTTTGCCACATCATCCTATAAATGGCTTATTTGATGTAGATCTCTACAGCAACATTAATTTTGTTCTTGCCTACCTGTCGACTTTTACATTTATGATTTTTGTAAGCGTTTACCTGGCAAACGGAATAGCCCGGCAGCTATATAAACGTGAAAAAGATCTTGTGGAATCGATAAAGAAAATAAATGCTGCCGAAAGTGAAAAGCAAAAATATATTATGGGCATTGTCCACGAACTTAAAACTCCTGTTGTTGCTGTAGCATCTTATATCGATCTTATTCTTCAGAAATTTCTTGGACCCATTGATGAAATAGTGGAAGAGAAACTAATCAGAGCAAAGAACAGAACCGACGAAGGAATCCAAATGATAAATGATGTTCTTAACATTTCCAAACTAAACCTTTACGATAAGTTTGACGAAGAAGATATTGATGTAAAAGAATTAATATCCGGAGTTATAAATAGAAGAAAAGCATACGCAGATTCACATTTGATAAAGATGAAGTTTAATGATGAAAGAAAAAATTTTGATAAGATAAAGGGGGATAAATTTCTTCTTGATATAGCCATCTCAAACCTTGTGGGGAATGCAATAAAATACGGTGTGGATAGCGGAATCGTAGAAATAACTTTAAAGAACGAGGGAAACAATGTAGTAATAGAAGTCTGTGATGACGGTGTAGGAATACCGGAAGAAGAAAAACCAAAGATCTTTAAGGATTTCTATCGTGCAAAGAATGTTAAGAAGATTTCAACGGAAGGGTCGGGGCTTGGGCTTTCGGTTGTTAAAAAAATTATTGACAGACACGACGGTTTAATAAGAGTTAAAAGTCCCTCGCGTCTCGCAAAGATAGGTCAGCCGGGGAGCTGTTTTAGTATTAGGCTTCCTTTCCGTCTAGAAAAAAGAGACGAATCACTTGAAGCTCCCGAAGGTAATATTGAGTTTGAAAGCTCCTAAAGATTTTGATAGAGCTTAATCTTCCTTTTGCAATCTCAATTCGACAAGCTGCGATGACACACCCGGAATCAGTGCAACCTTACGTGCAATTTCTTTGTTGTCCTTTTCTTTACCAACTAATTCAAGAATTAATAATCCTGTATCCGAACAATTTTCCAAAACTCCATCGTGAATACCTAATCTGGTTTTGATGTTACAGCCCCACGCTGTCAAAATCTGCTGTACTTTTACGGCAGACTCTTTTCTGTTGCCGATAAGAATTAAAAGTATGGTTTTCATAATTGCTCCCTGCAAAATGAATTTAAATTACCAAACTAAAAATATGAAAAAGAAAAGTTTGAATTTCAGGTAATTATTGTTTAGTTATCTTTTATACACAAATCAAAAATTAGTAAAGGTTCTTATTGCTTTGTTCAAAACCGGCTCTTACTTTATTACTAAATTTTTCAAAGGTTAATCATGGCAACTTTAACAACTCCCCGGGATAGCCTAAGTAAACTTATTGCTGAGGGAAACAGTATAGAGTTAACAAAATTTATTGAAACCCTAACTCCCTCAGAAACAGCGAGAACTATTTCCCGATTGACCGAGGAAGAACAGCTCCGTTTGTTCAGTCTTCTTAAACCAGAAGATGCTGCCGATATGATTGAAGATATACCGGATGAACAAGCAGCAGACCTTGTGGAGGATATGCCGTCGGAACAGGCTGCAGCTATTATGGAGGAAATGGCAAGTGATCATATAGTTGATGTGCTGGGTGAAATGGATGAAGATGTAAGCCAGGCAATTTTGTCAAAAATGCACCGGCAAGAAGCTAAAGAAGCGCGGATGCTGCTGGAGTATGAACCAGACTGTGCCGGCGGATTGATGATTTCCGAGTTCCTAGCTTATAATACAGATAATACTATCC
>JBATIA010000293.1:0-2377 GCA_049667415.1 Ignavibacteriaceae bacterium | reverse complement strand
CCTAAAGGTGCACCAGTACTTGTGAATCTTTGAAAATATATATCCCAATCGATATTCCTAAAATCCTGCCACACAACTACAAAATTGCCAGTCACATCCATCGAGATTGTTGGATACATTTGAAATTCAGTACCAGCATCATCGTTCACTTTTGTATTAACCCCTAAAGCTGCCCCTGTGCTGTTATATCTTTGATAATAGATATCCCAGTTGTTGTTCCTGAAATCATGCCAGACAGTTACAAAATTACCTGCTGCGTCCATTAAGATGGTGGGCGCAATCTGATCGGCAGTGCTGGCATCATCGTTAACTTTTGTATTTACTCCTAAAGCACCTCCTGTGCTGGTATACCTTTGATAATAGATATCACGATTGATATTCCTTTCATCTATCCACACAACAACAAAATTTCCTGCTGCATCCATTGAAATTGAGGGATCCCATTGTTTAGCAGTACCCGCGTCGTCGTTAACTTTTGTATTAACTCCTAAGGCTGCCCCTGTGCTGGTAAATCTTTGATAATAGATATCATAATGGTTATTTCTATTATCACTCCACACAATCACAAAATTACCAGTTACGTCCATTGAAATTGATGGATGCTCTTGTGAAGCAGTGGTAGTATCATCATTTACTTTTGTGTTGGCTCCTAAAGGTACACCAGTACTTGTGAATCTTTGAAAATATATATCCCAGTTGGCATTCCTGAAATCGTACCATACAATCACAAAATTACCAGCTACATCCATTGCGATTGAGGGAACGATTTGATCTGCATTACCTGCATCATCATTAACAAGGAAATCATCTTTAATTATACCCTGTGAATTAACGAATTGAGTAAAAGAAAAACAGAAAACAAGAAAAATAAAAAGTAAGATATTTTGCTTCATTTTCATCCCTCCAGGATAATTAATGAGTAAGCTATTTTGTTATTTAATTAAAATCATTTTTTTTGTTTGAATAAATGAACCTGCTTTGAGCTGATAGAAGTAGATCCCGGATGATATATCGCTGATTCCAGACAAGCCGGAATGACTTCTGGTGCTGAATTCAACTTCATATTCTCCTGCCGGTTTGTATTCGCCAACCAGAGTTGCTACTTCATTTCCAAGTAAATCATAAACTTTAAGAGTTACATAACTGCTAACCGGTAACTGATAACTGATTACTGTTTTGGGGTTAAATGGATTAGGATAGTTTTGTTTAAGGCCAAATTTATTTGGGCAGCATGGTACTTGCTCCACGCTGGGGGGAGAGGGTGATGGAAATAAGACTTGATAATCTGCAAACACAAATCCTGAATCAGGATCCGACGATGCCACGTCAGTAACAACTAATAAAACGCCCTCCCTTGTTAAATATAGAAATTCTTTATAATTAAACCACGAATATGAACGCTTCATTCTTAAGCATTCTAATTCCATTCCTGGCAATTTTAAAGTGCCATAGCCATCTATCCTAACATCTACTATCGTCTGATAAAAATCTGTTGCTATAATCTGCCAGCTTAAATCATAGGTAGTATCATAGACAGATATCCATTGGGAAAAATTTGTTGCTGGTGGATTAAAAGTTACGGGAAATTTTGTAAACAGCTCATTAGGTTCGTAGTATACAAACCGATATTCTGTTTCAACCGTTGCTTCTCCAATAATGAAAGATGAATCAGAATTTTCCTGAAAAATTGGATTTTGAACTATATTCTGTGGTCCTTCACCAATTGTATGAGCATTTGAAGGGTATCGAACTGCCAGTGCAGGTATCTGTTCTACAGAATAATTGTATCCAGTTGCAGTGTCTGAAGTATTTATAAAAGTAAAATCATAAATATTAGGCCCGTTAAAGTTTCCGATATTTACCAAACTACTTTCTCCATTAATAAAATAGAAAGGGCTCCCAGGTGTAAATAAATCAAGGAATTCTGATTGTGTAATTGTAATTTGAGAAAGAAGTGGAGACTGGATAGCTACACTCAATAATGTCAACATTATCCAGAATATATTCCTGTTATTTTTATTTGATGTAAACATGTTTTTTACTCCTTCTTGTTTAATAAAATATTCACTGAATCATTTATTTTATTAATACCATTTTTTTGGTTTGAATAAATGATCCTGCTTTTCCGTCTTTGTTTTGCAAAGCCGAGACAAGTAGCTGATAGAAATAAATTCCACTTGCAATGTCAGGACTGGATGAGCTTGTGGCGGACTGACCTACGGAAAAATCGACTTTATATTCTCCTGCCGATTTGTATTCGTCAACAAGAGTCACGATTTCATTTCCTAATACATCAAATACTTTTAGAGTAACAGAACTCATCTCCGGTATTTGGTATTTTATCGTTGTAGTCGGATTAAAGGGGTTAGGATAGTTC
>JBATIA010000292.1:0-4630 GCA_049667415.1 Ignavibacteriaceae bacterium | reverse complement strand
GTATACAGGCTGGAATTTTATTTTCGTGAATAAAGAAAAAAAACTCTTTCGCATCAGGGGCAGGAGAGTCACCTAATTTTATAACACCATCAAGATCAATTAGGAGAGGTTTTAATTTCATTCTCATTCGAATAAAAGAAGAGGCTGTATTAAAAGGTTCTCTAGATACATTTTATTACCCGAGAACCTTTTATTTTTTTGATTTTCGAGTTTTTTTTCTGATTGAATCAAAAAAGTTATCGAGAAAACATTACTTACGATACAGCCTCTATTTGATTACAATTTTAATTCTGACAAAACAGGAAATTTGATTTTTGCTAAATGATATGACCCGAACAGTACACCTACAAAAAATAAATCGCTTAGTAATGTCTGGTGGAAGAATGGTACAGCCGCTGTAAAACAAACTGCAAGTCCTGTCCCTGTCTTTTCGTAGTAAGGTGTTGACAACCAAACACCAAAATTTGTAATTATAAAAAATGTAACCGAGGCAGTCATAGAAGCCAAGAAAATATTCCCGACCTTCTTCTGTTTTATCATCAACATTCCAACTACTACGATTAAACAAAAACTTAGGTACACTGCCCACATTGTAGCGTGGAAGCCAAGAATTAAATCGGTAATAAACATTGCTGCAGTTGGAACAAGGAAGGCTGCCCACCTCTTATTAAAATATGCACCTCCGAATAATGCTATTGCTGCTATCGGTGCAAAGTTTGGTGGGTGGGGGATAAGTCTCACGAATGCTGCAGCAAAGACCATCAAAGTCAAAATCCAGAATTTTGGGGTCAATTTCTCCATTTCTGTTCCTTTCATTTTAAAAATCCGAAAAAAATTAATTGCTCATTTATTGGTTTAAAGATATAGTTTATTAAAGATAAAATCCAAACTTACATTCTTAAACTACGTGTACTAGATTTTAAAACTCACACCTCCATATATTGAAAATCCAGCAGTTCCATAGCCGTAGATTTCCTCATATTGCTTGTCAAGCAAATTTTCAATTCTTACTTTTAATCTGAGAAAAGAAAAAATATCATAATGTGCAGCCATATTTACTAAAAAATAATCGGGCATAACTATCCTCGACGGATAATTTACAAAATCCGGCTCCTCACGTTCTCCAACATAAATAAGTTCAATGTTGGTGTTTGTGGTTTGAGTGAAAGAATAACTAAGAAAAAGTCCGGCTTTATGTTCCGGTCTTCTGTAAAGTTTCAGATCGTAGTCAACTGTATTTTCACTTTTATCTTTTGCATTCGTGTATGTATAGTTAGCTTTAGTTTCAAGACCATCCATCAAAACTGCTTTTGTGAAAACTTCAACTCCCTTTGTCTCGGCTTTATTTATATTGATAGTTTTGAATGTAATCGGATCAAAGCCAAACATATCATCAAATTTATTGAAGAAATAAGTTGCACCGATCGAGAATCCTTCGCCCCAGAAATATTGTTCAACGCCGGCATCCCAGCCCAGACTTTTTTCAGGTTGCAAATTGGGATTTCCATAACGAGGATCATAAAGATAAAATAATGAAGGTGCCTTGAATCCGGTCCCAAAAGTTGTTTTCAGTTTTGTTCCTGTTTCCCAGAACATATATGCTGGTGCGATACAATACGTAAACGCATTTCCAAACTGACTATTATTATCTAACCTAACACCAATTGTTCCGAAGAAATTTTCTCCAACTTTAAACTGATCTTGAACAAAAAAGCCAAAGCTATTTACATTTGTCTCTGGTATAATACTCATGATATCAAGATTATCTGGATCAGGAATGTAGTTAAAAGCATTATAGTCGGAGTATAATTCTTCAAATTCAAAATCTAATCCAGCTGTAAGTTGAAATAAATTACTTAATTGATATTTATTTAGCCAATCTAGTTTGTACTTTCTTCCGTCATAAATACTCCAAGAATAATCATGGATATAATTTGGATAAAAAATGCTCACCGCTGAAGTATCATATGAGTAATTTCTAACATTTCTGAAATAAGTTATACCAAATTTTTGTGTCCATTTAGCGTCGGATAAATTCAGCCTTCCCTGCGCTCGAATAAAGAATTCTTCCTGATCAAAGATATAAGTTGGATCATCCCAGAATTCCGGTGATCCGAGCGATTGATCAAGATCTGATTTTGATTTATTGAAGCGAATTACAAAATCTGTACTGAAATTATCTGAGAATTCATAACCGAGAATTGAGCTGATGTTATCTATCTGATATCCATCTCTCTCAAAGGGACTTTGTAGATTATTGTTGTATTTCTCGGATGCCGCCGAATAACCATCACTCTTAATTCTGCTCAATGCTACCGAGTAATTGAATTTATCAAGTTTTCCCAGCGATGAAACTATCCCTTTGAACGTATTATAACTTCCTCCTTCAATGCTAATGTTTGAAACAGGTTTCGAAGTACCTTGTGTGCTTATTATATTGATCACCCCTGCAAGCGCATTTGAACCGTAAAGTGTGCTTTGTGGTCCACGCATCACTTCAATCTGGCTGATGTTCTCAGTCGGCAGGCTGAAAAAATTATAAAAGTTGGATGGATCGCTTGGAAGATTTACTTCGACTCCATCAATTAGAACAAGTGTATGAGATGAATTTGCACCTCTCAAGTAAACGTTTGACACTGAAGCTTTAGTTCCTTGCTGTGAGAAGCTTAGCCCATATTCGTTTTTTAAAACATCGAAGGTATTGAATGAATTTTTGTTTACAATTTCAGCCGAGTCAATTACGGAAATTGAATTGGCAAGTTCGAGAGTATTTGAGGGTGTTCGTGTTGCTGTAATTACAACATCGGTCAGCTCGTAAAAGCCTGAGGAATCTGTTTTTTGAACGTCGCTGGTTTGTGCAAGAGAAAAGACTGGATGAAGAAAAACAGCAAAAAGGATGATGAATTTTATTTTTACCATAGAAGTTACTCCATTAATATTGACAAGTAACTTCGCGGGTTAAAAGTTGAAAGAAAACGATTGATGAATTAGATGATCGTTAAACTAACCTCTTTATCCCGTTTACGGGATTCTCGCGAAGGTTGATTAATTACTTTTTACGGCAGGTCTCCTGGCTTTTTACAAGTAGGCAATTTGCAATAGGCAGTAGGCAAAATTGCATACTGCTTACTGCCTGATGCATACTGATTTTTCACAGTTGCGCGACAGCGCCGGAATTTCCGCCAGAGGCGGAGCACCGGACTTCCCTATAATTTCCCTTGTCCCGATAAATCAGGATGGGAACACCGTAAATATTTGAAAGAACTGAGTAAACTTAAATTGAGTTTACTAATAATCAAAATCTATTAGTTTGATTTGCTAAAAATTTTCCTCAAAATTTAAACCTCCTTCATAATTCCTTAGTTAGAAAGATCTGAAGTAAAAGATTTATAAAATGCGGATTCTCAGAGCTGGATTCTTATGAAATTGAAATTTAAGAGTAAAGCGATGAAAGCAATTACTATTAAATATGCTGCTATGTTTTCAATAATTACTTCCACCGCTCAGATGATGATTTCTTACCTGGCAAATTTACTTAATTCTTAAAACAACTCCAGTAGTTGCATCAATTCTGATTTCCCATTCCGGCGATATAAAAAATCTGTATTCCCATCTGTTGTCACTTTCGTCTTTTTCTAACTTCCACTCCTGGATTTCGCCATTTTTTGCATTGAGTGAGACAGATTTAGCCATAGAATAATCAATTAAATTAATCCCGGGTTTCACTTCATACTCAAATGAGGGAGAAGTTCCTTTCATTTCAACCATTGTGCCGTCATCAATACGGTATTTTATTTTTAATTCTCCGCCGGATGATGTAATCATATAAACTTCCCAGACTTTTACGCCATTATGGGTTGTCAATTCTGTCTTTGTAACTGTGCCAGGATTTGTCTGCTGTGCTTTTTGAACAGCCTGTGTTTCAGTAATTGGTGAATTATTATTTGAACTGCTTACATCATCTGAGCAAGCAATACTTAAGCTTAAAGCTATAACTATCACCAAAGCGAAAAAAGATTTATTTAACATATTGATCTCCTTTTATTTTATTGTGATTTGTTTTTTATATAGTAATTAAATTCAACTAAAAGGGACACTTGATTATTAGTATTATTTGAGCACTCAGGTAAAAAATGCCACCTTAAAAATTTATTGAGAGGGCAGGAGAGGACTCAGAGCGTAGGGATCATTTCATTAACACCATTTTTTTAGTTTCAACAGAATTTCCCGCTTGTATTTTATATAGATAAACTCCACTCGAAAGATTAGAAGCATTAAATTGTACTTCATAAGTTCCGACCGGTTTTTCTTCGCTCAAGAGTGTTTCAACTTCATTGCCAAGAACATCATAAACCTTTAGTGATGTAAAACCAGCGGAAGTAATTGAAAATGAAATTGTTGTGGAGGGGTTAAATGGATTGGGGTAATTCTGTGTAAGTATAAATCCACCCGGATTTAGTTTATCATCACTTAACAATGTAACTCCACCTTGATTTATTTTCGCAGTGTTTCCACCAACCACATATACATTATTATCACTTCCAAGCACAATATCGTTTGCATAACTACCGGGCATAGTTATAGTCCATGCAGAAGTACCATCATTATTAACTTTACAGACTGCCATTTC
>JBATIA010000291.1:0-1599 GCA_049667415.1 Ignavibacteriaceae bacterium | reverse complement strand
GTATAAACATGTTCACGACAGACGAGGAGTAGCATACAGTTTATTTGAAAGACCTTTTGGTAATTGCAATTCTGAAAACATGCTTCAGTTCATCCCAAACACTGATTATGAATTTGTAGTATCTGGCTCAGAAAATTTACTTGAGTATATACCCAACACTGAATATCAATTTGAAGTTACAGGCTCAGATGTTTTTGCACCGATTACAATTACACTTACTTCACCAGCTGCTTTAATGAACATTACAAGTCCGGCTTTTGGTGAAATAATAAATCCAGCTGAAGATCTTATAATAAATTGGGAAGGTGGAAATGAAGGAAAAGTCGGAATCAGATTAATGCCCGACTTCAGACATCGAAGAGGGCACAATGGTGGACCGGGTGGAATGCACGGAGGTCCGGGACACGAACCAATGCCACCAATGGATCGTGTAATATTTGTTATACTTGAAACAAACACCGGCACTTACACATTTAGCGCTCAACAGATTCAGGAACTTATTGATGGAATTCCGGCTGATGGTTTAAGAGCAGAAGTTTCTCAAATGGATTTTGTTGATGTTGAACATCCGAATGGAACTCTACACACAGCAATGAGAAATGGCAACAGTGTGATGATGAGAATTCAGCAATAATAGAAAATAAATATTATTATGAAGCCGCTCTTTGTAGCGGCTTTTTTATGATATTCTGAAAATTTCGATAGGATTCACAAAACCTTTTACACTAACAATTCCTAGAGATATAAATTCAACACCCTCTGTTTTTATCTTATCAATAACATCTTTTGATACAATAACTGAAGAGTTAAACTCTTTATTTAACTGCTCTAATCTTGCAGCTAAAATCACAGTATTTCCTGTTACAGAATATTGTTTTCGTTCCTCTGTTCCTACATTACCTGTAAACACTTCACCTGTATGAATACCAATTCCAACATTTGTCTTTTGAATTTTCCCTTCTTCATTTTTAAGATTTAGCTGTAGAATGATTTCACTTGAAGCTTTAACTGCATTATCGGCATGGTTTTTATCCTCAACAGGAGCACCGAATGTAGCCATAAAACCATCGCCTAAAATCTGGTTAACAATACCACGGTTCTTTTTTACAAGATCAATCATAAAGCTAAGGACTTCATTCTGGTACTTGTTAATTTCTTCGGGTGTTTTCCCCTCACAGAAGTTTGAAAAGTTTCTGATATCCAGGAACATAATTGTAGCTTCGCGCTGCCTGCTTATAATTGTAAGATTGTTATCTATAAATTCATCAACAATCTCTTTAGATATTTGCTGACCAAAAACCTTTTCGAGATTGTTTCTTTCCTGGATGGTATGAAAAGAAGAGAAGATATTTTCCCTGATCTTTAAAGAAACAATCCCGGCAACAACTCCTGCCATCATCAAGAATAAGGATTTGGCAGCGTAAAAAGGAAACATATTTAGAATAGAGAGATCGCCGCTAAATGTATGTTGGTTGTAATAAAAAATTGACAGAATAAGATATTCTGCTGATGCTACAAATCCTGCAAATATGCTTAATTTTAATTCCAGATCGAAGATGGAAAGTATTATGAATAAAAAATAAAAGAACACAATAGGAC
>JBATIA010000290.1:0-2210 GCA_049667415.1 Ignavibacteriaceae bacterium | reverse complement strand
TTGCATCCATTGAGGAGCTTCCGTGGCAGAGAATTTTAGTCTGGATATTTCTCGGCTTACTAGGAATATTGTTCACACATATTCTTCGTTCAGTAATCAGAAGAAATAACTGGCTAAACCTTCCGCTTAAAAACACCATCCCAAGAATTCTTCTTGCAAGTGTAATCACAGGTGTGATTATCTACGCATTCGTATATGCTGCAAGCTACATTGCCGGAACAATGCGTGATGAAGAATTCAATATCGCACGACCAATTGCCGGGGTTGTAAACCTTGGTGGAATTACACTTTTGTGGAGTTTGATTTACTTTGTAGTCCATTACATGGAAAATTACAAAAAAAAGGAAATAGAGTCGTTAATTTGGGAAGCAGCAGTAAAAGACTATGAGCTGAAAACTTTGAAGTCACAACTAAATCCACATTTTATGTTCAACGCAATGAATAGTATCCGGGCACTTATAGAAGAAGACCCGGAATCTGCTAAAGTGGCAATAACAAAACTATCCAACATACTTCGCTATTCTTTGCAGATGGAAAGGATGGAAAGCGTTCCGCTTGAAGATGAAATTGAAACAGTAAAAAACTACCTTGATCTTGAAAGAATAAGATTTGAAGACAGGCTGAAGTACAAGCTTGATATTGACAGAAGTTCTGCAAAAATAGAAATACCACCGATGATGATTCAAACCCTGGTAGAGAACGGCATAAAGCATGGTGTTTCCAAAATAACTAAAGGTGGTGAGATACAATTAAAATCTAAAGTTCATTCAACTGCCAACGGTTCAAGATTAAAAATCGAAATCAGGAATAGTGGGCATTTTAGTGAAGAGCAATTAAAAAACTCCAGTGGTTTTGGTGTAAGCAACACAAAGCACCGACTTAATCTGCTTTTCGGTGAAAACGCAAATTTTTCTATAAAAAACGAGAACGGAGATACTGTTCTCGCAGAAGTTGAAATTCCAATAGGAGGAAAATAAAATGAAAGCTTTAATAGTTGATGACGAAAGATTAGCCCGCACTGAATTAAAAAGGTTACTAACTCCTTTTAAAGATTTACAGGTAGTAGGAGAAGCAGTAAATGCAGAAGATGCGCTGGAAAAAATAAATGAGCTTAAACCAGATCTCATCTTTCTCGATATACAAATGCCGGGCAAATCCGGTTTTGAAATGCTTGAAGAACTGGATGCAGTCCCGATCGTAGTGTTCACAACCGCTTATGATGAATATGCATTAAAAGCATTCGAGTACAACGCACTTGATTATCTGCTAAAACCCATTGAACCAAAAAGACTTGAAGAGACAGTAAACAAGCTGATTGAAAAAGGAAGGAAAAGGGTTGCTATCGAGACTGATAAAGAAAATCTTACGGAAAGCGACCAGGTGTTTGTAAAAGATGGCGACCGTTGCTGGTTTGTGAAATTAGAAAAGATAAGACTTTTTGAATCTGAAGGGAATTACGTCCGCCTTTTCTTTGAAGAGAACAAGCCACTTATACTCCGCACATTAAATTATCTTGATGAAAGACTCGACAGTAAAGTGTTCTTCCGTGCAAACAGAAAACACATCATAAATCTGAAGTGGGTTGATTCAATTGAACCGTGGTTAAACGGTGGTTTGCTGGTAAAACTTAAAGACGGACACAAAGTAGAGGTTTCCCGCAGGCAGGCTGTCAAGTTTAAAGATATGCTGAGCTTGTAGTGCTCTGTCATTCCGGAGGAGCGCAACGACATCCGGAATCTGCATCTGTCATTGCGAATCCCGACTTATCGGGATGAAGCAATCTCTGTTTCGACTCGAGATTGCTTCGTCGTTTCACTCCTCGCAATGACAAAACGTGGGCTTAATTAAACAACTCCCACGCTAAACCAAACCGAATATTTCTCTCAGGCATTGGGTAATATGGGGTAATGTAATACTGGTTGCCAAACAAATTCTCCCAGATGAAGTAGAAAATTGCAACCTTTTTTATCTCGCCCGCTAATGTAAAATCGAGTTTGTTTGTGGGTTCAACATCAGCACCGACTTGCCAATAGGAATTAATCTCTCCCGTATAATAAAACTTAAAGCCAGCTTTCAAATCCAGATTATTATCAAAGAACAAATCATTGACGAACAGTCCGCCAATGAACTGATATTCTGGTAAATCTCTACTACGGTAAGTATTTAAATCATAGTAAGAGAAATTCGATTCAAAAAGTATAACCCAAAGC
>JBATIA010000289.1:0-3648 GCA_049667415.1 Ignavibacteriaceae bacterium | reverse complement strand
GATGCTGTAGGTGAGTGCCAAGAATCTTTCTGGGTGTGCTCTTCCATTTCAGGAATTTTTGATTGCTGCTGTGGAGCAGGAATTGGAATTTGCTCTTCACCCACCTTAAAGAAATCCTCAAGCTCTTTTAGAATATCATATTCCTGTTTTGGTTGAGTTTGTGCCACAGAAACATCTTTTTGAGGATATTCTTCCTGCTGATCTGGCCGGGCAGGAGGTTTCTGCTGTTGCTGCTTCTTCTTTTTGAAGATGCTGCTCAGGAAACTTACAATAATTATTACATAGATAAGTATTTCAAAAAAATTATCCATTAGCTTTGTTTCTTTTTATCCTCAGGTTTTGCAATTGAATCCCGCATCTCAGTATCAGCCTGAATATTTCTTAGCTGATAATAATCCATTACTCCAAGCCTGCCCGATCTGAACGCTTCGGCCATTGCTCTGGGAACTTCTGCTTCAGCTTCAACAACACGTGCTCTTTGTTTAGCAACTTCTGCAATATTTTCCTGTTCACTTGCTACGGCTGCAGCCCTTCTTTCTTCTGCTTTAGCCCTGGCAACTTTTAAGTCAGCTTCAGCCTGATCTGTTTGAAGCATAGCTCCAATGTTTTGTCCTATATCAACATCAGCAATATCAATTGAAAGAATTTCGAATGCTGTTCCTGAATCGAGACCTTTTGCAAGAACACTTTTTGAAATTTTATCAGGGTTTTCAAGTACTTCTTTGTGCGAATTACTTGAACCGATAGTTGAGACTATTCCTTCACCAACTCTTGCAAGAACAGTTGCTTCACCTGCACCGCCAACTAATCTGTCAATGTTTGCTCTTACTGTTACTCTTGCAATAGCTTTTAATTGAATACCATCTTTTGCTACAGCAGCAACGAGAGGTGTCTCAATTACTTTTGGTAGGACAGACATTTTAACTGCTTCTAATACATCTCTTCCTGCAAGGTCAATTGCAGCAGCACGTTCGAATGGTAGTTGTATGTTTGCTTTGTCTGCAGAAATTAAAGCTGCTATTACTTTTTTAACATTACCTCCAGCAAGGTAATGTGCTTCAAGCATACCTTGATGGACATTTATTCCAGCCTTAGTTGCCATGATCATACTATCAACTATTATACTGGGCGGAACTCTTCTTAATCTCATTCCGACCAGATCACGGAAGATTCTTATTTTGACACCAGATGATATAGCTGCGATATACAACCTGATAGGCACAAAATAGAGAATCAGTATAATAAATAGAAATATTACTATAATTATTACTAGAGAAAGACCTGTTAAAGCTTCCATTTTTTACTCCAAACTGTTTAATCTTTGATGTTGTTAATATAGGTCTTTTGAAGACAAAATTCGCCATTTATTGAATTCCAAAATCCGGACTACTTGTCTTACTAATTGACTCTGTTAGACTATATCTGACTTATTGTCGAAATATTAGCAATTAAATCATTTTTAACACTGCACCGGGATAATCTTTACCGGCCAATATCGTTTTAATCTAACTATTTGAATAAGTGTTCATGGCATTCATTTTGCCTCTTCACTTATTCTCAGGTAGAAATAGTGCATTGCAATTATTGGTAATCAGAGATAATATTGCGAGGGAACTAATTCTTAACTTGAAATAATCTTAAATAATATGTTTATATTAGTTGAACTTTAAGCAAGAAAATGTGGTTTATTAGTTAAAACCAAGTGAGGAAAGTTAAAATATGGATGGAAATTTTTCGGATAGATTGCAGGATGTGATAAGATTGAGCCGGGAGGAAGCTCTCAGGTTGGGTCATGATTATATTGGTACGGAGCATCTTCTCCTAGGAATTATTAGAGAAGGACAAGGTGTAGCTGTTCGAATATTGCGGAATCTTGATTGTGATTTGATGAAATTAAAGAAAGCAATTGAAGATACAGTTAGAACTTCCGGTGGAACATTGACAATAGGAAATATTCCACTCACGAAACAAGCTGAAAAAGTATTAAAAATTACCCAAATCGAATCTAAAATTTATAAAGCTGATGTTATAGGTACAGAACATTTACTTCTTTCTCTTTTAAGAGATGAAGATAATATTGCCACACAGATTTTACATCAGTTTAATGTTTCTTATGATACCGCCCGGTCTGAATTAAGTTCAATGCTAAGTAATAAAGGTACAAGAGATTCAGGATCTGTTAAAGGTGTCCCTCCGGATCGAAAAGTTGAAAAAACAAAAACTCCGGTTCTTGATAACTTCGGCAGGGATCTAACCAAACTTGCAATCGAGGACAAACTCGACCCTGTTGTTGGTAGAGAAAAAGAGATTGAAAGAGTCGCGCAAATACTAAGCAGAAGAAAGAAAAACAATCCCGTTCTTATCGGTGAACCCGGTGTCGGAAAAACTGCAATTGCCGAGGGACTCGCTCTTCGGATTGTTCAAAAGAAAGTTCCAAGAATTTTGCAGGACAAGAGAGTTGTTACTCTGGATCTTGCCGGACTTGTTGCTGGTACAAAATACCGCGGTCAGTTCGAAGAACGAATGAAAGCATTAATGAACGAACTTGAAAAAGCAAGAGATGTAATTCTTTTTATTGATGAACTACATACTATTGTGGGTGCTGGCGGGGCTTCAGGTTCACTAGATGCTTCAAATATGTTTAAACCAGCGCTTTCGCGTGGGGATATTCAGTGTATTGGTGCAACTACACTTGATGAATACAGAAAATTTGTTGAAACTGATGGAGCTTTAGACAGAAGATTCCAAAAGGTAATGATTGATCCTCCGAATTATGATGAAACAAAACAGATTCTCGAAAAAATTAAATTTAAATATGAAGAGCATCATCACGTCAAATATTCAGATCAGGCAATAGAATCTGCTGTTAAACTCAGCAACAGGTACATCACAGACAGGCATTTACCGGATAAAGCGATTGACGTTCTTGATGAAGCAGGTTCACGGGTTCATATGGGTAACTTTGAAGTTCCCGAAGAAATTCTTGAACTCGAAGAGGAAATCGAACAGGTTCGAAGAGAAAAAGCGGCTGTTGTTAAGAGACAGGATTATGAAGAGGCTGCCCGTCTAAGAGATAAAGAACGGAATCTGCAGGCTGATCTTGAATCAGCTAAAAGAGAATGGGATGCAAAGACCAGGGATATTGTTCACGATGTTTCCGAAGACGATATAGCTACGGTTGTAGCTATGATGACTGGAATTCCTGTTAATCGCATTGCCCAAACTGAATCTGAAAAACTACTCAAGATGGATGACTCGCTTAAGCAGTTTATTGTTGGGCAGGACGAAGCAATTTCCAAACTTACAAAAGCAATAAGAAGAACCAGGGCAGGGCTCAAAAATCCAAACCGCCCGATTGGAAGTTTTATTTTCTTAGGTCCTACGGGTGTTGGAAAGACCGAGTTATGCAAAGCTCTTGCAAGATATCTTTTTGATTCCGAAGACTCGCTTGTAAGAATTGATATGAGCGAGTATATGGAAAAGTTTTCTCTCTCCAGGCTGGTTGGTGCACCTCCCGGATACGTTGGATATGAAGAAGGTGGACAGCTTACAGAAAAAGTAAGAAGAAAACCCTACTCAGTTGTTTTATTTGATGAAATAGAAAAAGCTCATCCGGATATTTTCAGTATTCTTCTTCAAGTTCTGGAT
>JBATIA010000288.1:0-6640 GCA_049667415.1 Ignavibacteriaceae bacterium | reverse complement strand
GACTATCATATTGCAAAAATATTTGAGTTCATTATTGTTATTCAATTTATAATAATTTGTTTATTTCAAAAAAACAACCAGCCGTGACTTCCTGCCGCAGCCCCGATAATTGTTAGGATACTCAACAATAAAAGAATAACGTGCATCTTATAAATATTCTTAAAAGTTGTTTCAGGATCCCTCAAGGCATTATCTCTCATCCTTTTGTGAAGAAACAGAGGTTCAAGAACAAAAAGTAATAGTGTAAAAATGAGCCAGATCAAAACCATCAAATGCATCCACCAATATGATAAATCGATAAATCGCTCCCACATATTATATTGTATAACCATATAAAAGCCCGTTAATCCCACTAACAAAGTTGTCAACCTTGCCTGGCGGGCAAATCGGTGTTCAACCTTTTCAAAAAAATCTATTCGCTCTTCCTTGGCTTTAAATCGTCTAACGGTCGGAAGAAGAACAGTCGTGACAAATGCTACTCCACCAATCCATAAAACTACACCTATAATGTGTAAAATACGTGAGATTGCTAAATCATACATTGGAAAAACTTTTTATAAATTTATAACTTAAATAATTCGAAGTGAAGATAATAAATGTTTAGCGCTTGGAACAAGTTTAAAATAAAAAGACCACCTCGAAGGGTGGTCTTAAAGATATAATATTAACTTTAATTACTTTATCAAAATCATCTTCCTGGTCTCAACAAAGTTACCGGCTTCAATTCTGTAGAAGTAAATACCTGAAGTAAGGTTTCTCGCATCGAAACTCACTTCATGGTTTCCGATTTGAATTTCTTGATTTACTAATTCGGCAATTACTTGTCCTAATGTGTTATATACTTTAATTTTAACGAAAGATGCTTGTGGTATGGAATACTTAATAGTTGTTGATGGATTAAATGGATTCGGATAATTCTGTGATATTGAATAATTATCCGGAACTACAGAAACATCTTCAACTGATACAGGACCTGAGCATCCGAAAGCTGCCCATACATCATATGGACCCAAAAGGGAATATACAGCAAAACAACTATCATCGTTCACGAATCTGAATCCCGGTTTAGCACCTTGCGAAGGTGAGAGAGAACTCTGACCATTCATCATTCCAACGTTTTGTGGCCAAATGCCAAGATTTGTCGTTCCAATGTAGCGTAAGGAGTCGGGGGTGCCGTTTACAATCCAGGCAAAATAGTGTTTTGGCATATTTCTCACGCCAACTATGTCAGGAGGATATGAATGGCTGGTTACACTTCCCTGTAATGCTGCTTGACTCATTGAATTAAAATTGCCAAAGTTAGTTGTCCTGAAGTATTTAATTCTCCATATCGAATTAGTATTTTGTCTGAAGACCGCAAATACACTTCCATTATCGTTACCATTAGAAGACAACCTTGCAAATTGTTTATGATCATCTGGTTGAGAGCCCCCAATAAAGCCACCTGCTCCATCTGCAGTTCCTGGTCCATTTGATGCATTACTCTTTGCAAAGAATAATTTTGTTGAATCCGGCACGTTTGAAAAAGACACAATTATGGAATCAGGACCGTTATCAAAGAAGGCAATATCTGAATGCAAATCACGCTGGTTTCCATCAGTAGAGGAGAACCACCAAAATTTATCTGCTTTATACGAAAATGTAGGAGTGAAAGTGTAAGGATTAGTGCATCTTAGTGTTTTTTGTGTATTTAGATGAATCCCTGATCCAGTAAGAGAGTCAAATGAAGAAACCATATAAACATACGCGAGACTGGGGTAAGTAGCATTATCAGAAGTTATTCTTAATCGATAGTATCTTTTTGTTGCATCATCACCTGGCCAGGAGAGAGCAAAGAATTGACCCCCAAATGTTGGTGTTTGGAATATTACACCACCAGTGCGCCATCTTCCAGTTCCTGCATCATTTCTATATCCATACACAATCCAAATATACTTCTCACCAGTTGTGTTTTCAATAATCTCCATATCCATCTGGTCAATATTAATCTGATCAGTTCCGCCAAGTTTTCCCCAACCATAATATGTCCAGTTAGCTCCATGGTTATCAGAATAATATAACCTTAGGGTATCGGCTGCACCACTCGATCTGATAGTAAAAGATACCCAAATACGACCGGCTGTTGTTCCTACTTGTTCTGTTGCGGTTGCAATTGATGAAATTATAGAAGTACCGGAATTAAAGATTTCAGTATTACCAATACTCTCGGGAATAAATGAAGTTTTTTCGTTTTGAGCAGGAGCAATTGTTCCATCGTAGTATTCCGCTGGTTTGGAAACAGAATTTGGATTTATTGCTTCAAGTTGGCTCTCCAGTTCTAATACTCTGTCTAAAAGATTCCTGTCATTCTTTTCTCTCAGCTCTCTGATTTCATTTATCAGCTGAATCTCATCCTCGCTTATGTTACGTAACTCTGGTAATCCTGATACATCATTAGGATCTTCAGAATTATTTCCTTTGAACTGAACCGATGTGGTGAATATTCCAGGTTCCTCCTGAGCCAGAATGTTCTCAGCACTGAACAAGAACAAAAATGAAAACAATGTGAAAAAGTGTATGAAATATCTCATATGAGACCTCCTTATTATTATTTAGTTAGTGAAAGATTAAAGGGTTCTTTAATCGAAAAATCGAAAAGTCTTTGATAATTTTCGGTATGCTAGTATAAATTATTAAAATCGGAACTCCTCCAAATGTGTTGTATGATATTCTAGAACTATTACAATCCTAAACTAAATAGTATCTTATCGTTCTTATTAAAAGTCAATTCTATAAAGATCTCCATAACTCCTAATAAATATGCATAAAATTAAAAGTAATGTCAACTTTATTTGTCTTTCGTCAATAATTCCCAACTATAATTAGAAATTTCTTAATTCATTTTGATTTTTCTTAGAAGCAGTTTGCTTCGACATTTGCTGATAGTAGGATTACTCAAGAAAAATAAATGACTACATTTCCTTCTCAGCCAGCAACAATTTTCCTTTAACAAACTGACCTTGATTGACGTGCTCTTCGGCTACATATACAATGCCATCTTCTTTATGCGGCTCACCGAAGACCGAATGAAATGATTTTAAGCCCCCAAGCCATTTTCGGGCATCTGAAAGGTATACCAGGTCGCCGACATTCGCTTTCATTTTTTCCATATCTGTCGTAGAAAAGTTTACAATATCGTCTTCACCCACTATTTGTTTCCAATGAACTTTTATTTTATCTCCTTCATCATCGTTTATTTTTTTACCCTTGAACATTTCCTTTGCCTGTGCAATTGACCAGGCTGTTAAACCAGTAGTTTGAATTGTTTCGTCATATTTGACATAGTAAGTGGTTGAAATGGCGACTAAACCCGACATAGTGAACGCTAAAACTATCATTATTGTAATTTCAGGGAGAGAATCTGAATGAAGAGTAATAAGAGAAGAACTGAAAACAAGTCCTACAAAAATGACAGCAGCAAGCGAAGTTAAAAAATACATGATGAATTTGGCATTGGCTTTTGCTTTAATTATGCGTACAATTTTTTTCTGCAAACTAGTAGTAAAAACTGCAATTACTGCAATACCTGAACAAACAACAAGATTGTATAATGCTCTTATATAAGAGTATGGATGATTTGGATCCATCTGAATCCCATGATCAAATGGAGCAATTAGGATTCCTGGATAGTTGGCTCCCAAGATCATCAAGGTAACACCACCCAGAAATGAAGTGATGACAGCAGCCGGTGTAAATTTTCGCCAAAAAATTCCCAGGAAGACAGCCACCACAAGTGGAGGGGTTAATGTCGAATGAAAGAAACCATGTGCTTCATAAACAGTTGGGAAATCTCTGAAAACCAGAACTGCTAAAACTCCGAGAATTGTAATTGCAACGGAAGACACTCTTGCTGCTGCTAATTCATGTTTATCCTCGGTACGAGCATCTTCATCATATTTTTTCAACCACACTTTTATCGGTCGGTGTACATCATTTATATAAATTGCAGCGGTTGCATTTATCAATGTATCGACAGTCGACATTAATGCAGCGGTGAGCGCAGCCATAATAAAACCGAACACACCGGGTATCGAGACTATATTTGCAACAACAACAAAAATCTGATCTGGATTCGTATTCGGTGGAACTACATCCGGTTGAATAATAGAAATTGCTTTACCTACCCATCCAGCATTCCCAACAACAATTGCTGAAATCGGAAGCATAAACAAGACATTAAATGCGGCGGCCTTTCTTCCTTCATCAACACTTTTTGTTGCCATAAAACGCATTATTAATCCCATGTTAAGAAACAGGAATCCAATGGATCCGGCAACACCATCCTGCCAAAAAATTCCAACAAAATTAAAACTTGATGGATCGTTATAATGAGCTAAAGGTAATTTCCATGACGCAGGTAACAAATTCCAGAATATGTCGAATCCACCGAGATAACTTATTCCGAGAAAGAAAAGAAGCAAGCCTGCAAATAGAAGAATAAATCCTTGAAGAAGATCAGTGAAGATTACAGCAGTTTGTCCGCCAAAAGTAATGTAGATTCCTGTGATAATTGCAATTACAATTATAACCCCCATAAGTGTATTCTGAAACTGAATTCCAAAAAGTTCAAAACTTTCAGGAAGCAGAGGTAAAGCAGCTTTTCCGAGTGTTAAAAATCCAATTCCGATGTAACCGATCATATAAAACAGAAGTAAAAGAGTTGCTAGAAACCGAGCTGATGGACTGAATCGTTTTTCAAAATATTCCGGTATAGATCTGATTTTGGAATAAACAATTATCGGCAACCATCCAAAGAAAAAGAAAGGAATAAAGAACCAATCATTTATATAAGTCATAGTCGAGGAAATTCCATGTTCAAAACCCTTGGCAGAATATTTAACAAAACTGTGACTCCCTACACCGGTTGCAACTATAGAGAAAGCTATTAACCACCAGGCAAATCTTCTGCCACCGAAGAAAAAATCTTTAGTGCTGCGGTTGTATTTGCCAAAGTAACTACCGAAAAGCATGATAACCAGAAAGTAAACAATCATTACAATCCAGTCTGTAGAGGTACCTATATTATGAAATGATTCCTGACCCATATCAGAAATAGAGAGCGGCAATTATTAAAAAGAAGTGAAGGGTTACAAAGTAAAAAAAACCTAATATCATCACCTTCATCCAGAATTTATGCTGTTTTTTCTTTAGATCTATTGCGCCGCTTCTTTTAATTATAAATAAACCAAAAAAGAAGAAAATACCTCCAACTCCGTAAAGGTATATAAAAGGCAACCAGGAATTAAAGAAAGATGGCATCTAAGAGAATTTGATTAAAATTAATTGTTGAGAATTTTCTGTTGAAAGTTAGGGAACAGGTGTTAAAGTTTCAAATTAAAAACCTTAAAAAATTAATAGGATTGGTTGTTCAGGCTTTTTTATGCTAAAAGTTTTTCCAGACTTTTAAACATTAACTCTTTCATACTTGATGATTGACCATCTGAATATAGTTCTCTTAGAATAGTGCTGAACAAAAGCCCCCAGCTTAAATGAACAATATACGATGGTAAAGCAGGTTCCATACTTTCTATTCTTCCTGAGTAAATTGAGCTTAATATTAGACCAACAATGTCTTCTTCATTCTTTAGAAGATTTTTAAGAATTTGTTTTTCCTTTTCCAGAGAATCAATTCTAAATAATGATAGCATCAAATCGTATAAAAGCCTGTATCTTTGATGTACAGTTTCCTTGAAAGCGAAGTACTCAAGCAACCTGGCACCAACTGGACTATCCTGATTATTAAAAATTGCTTTTATATCTTCTATAAATTGAGTCACTTCCCAATTTAATGAACTATAAAAAAGGTCGTCTTTTGATTTGAAGTAGTGGTATATGGTTGGTTTACCGATCCTGACATCGCGGGCAATTTCATCCAGAGTGGTTTTTCCCAAGCCGTGTCTGCCGAAGCGTTTTGCAGCAGCACGTATTATTTCTTCCCTTCGTTCTTTAGCCAAAGAAAACCGAGCTAATTAGTTCTGGAAAATAACTCATCGATGATACCTTCCTCAGTTTCTTTATCGATACTTGTGTCTTCAATATCATTATTGCCAGGTTCCGATTCAAAGATATTATCAAGGCCTTCGTAAAACTTGTGTTTGCGCTCCCGTTTCTTTTTATGATTTTTACTTATGAATCTGGAACTGAAGTAGACAGTTAGCCCTGCACCGATTAATCCGCCTATTATAAGCCCATACAATAAAATATTTGGTTTATTCTCTGTCATCTTTACCTTGAAATTAAATTTACTTGTTCATACTTAATATATAAAATCTGCACAAATAAGCAATTGAAAAAAATCAATTTTCTTTTGATGTACTTATAATCACACTATTTATTAGAAATGCACCGCCTACAACGACGAGACAACCAATAAGATTGTACCATAAAAATGGAATTTCTGTGAAGAAGTAACAGTATAATACTATTAATTCAGCAAGCAATGCTGAAATAAAAGTCGGAGTTCCACTAACTTTTTTAAGGTAAAAAGCGGTGAGAAAAATTCCGAGTATAGTTCCATAAACCAGCGAGCCGAGTATATTGACTGCCTCAATAAGTGATCCGAGCTCTTTAGCCAATAGTGCGAAAAGGATAGCGTATATAC
>JBATIA010000287.1:0-1504 GCA_049667415.1 Ignavibacteriaceae bacterium | reverse complement strand
CTGGACCGGCCGCAGGAGGACGGTTTCTCGCGCCTCACCGGCTCGCTGATCGGTATCGGCGCGCACGCGCTGCGCAACCGGGATGATTTCGACGACGAAGCCAAGCTGTATTTCAGCGGCCGCATCGCTTGCCAGCGGCGCAACGCGGAAGGCCTGCTGGCGATCCTGTCCTTTTATTTCCATGTGCCCGTGAGCCTGGAGCAGTTTGTCGGCGAATGGCTGGACATGCCCGCGCGATCGCAGCTGCGGCTGGGCGCCTCCCCGGAAACCTGCCTGCTGGGCCAGACCGCGACGCTGGGTGAACGGGTCTGGGAATGCCAGCACAAGTTCCGTGTCACGTTCGGCCCGCTGAGCCTGGCGGACTACCAGCGCATGCTGCCGGGCGGCGAGAGCCTGCGCATACTCATCGCGATCGTGCGCACCTAAGTCGGCGACGAGTACAACTGGGATGTCCACCTGATACTCGACCGGCGCGAGGTCAGGCCGGCGCAGCTCGGCGCGTTCGGCCAGCTCGGCTGGACGACCTGGATGAGCGAGGAGCCTCCGGAGCACGACCCGGATCAGTTGTATCTCAACCCGATGCTGGAGCTGATATGAACTCAATAATGTTTTCCCGAATACTCCCTCTCCCACAGGGAGAGGGTTGGGGAGAGGGGATAATATCAGGCGACCGCTCGATATCGGATCCCCTCATCGCCCGCCTTCGCAGGGACAGGCTCTGTCCTTCTACCGGAGGAGGATTTGGTAAAACAACGTAGGGTGCGCTGTGCGCACCATTCCTAGCAAAGAGTTGTGCCTCTCGAAAGGTGCGCACAGCACACCCTACGATAATGCGAGACAGAAGTGATGTCAGTTACATATTTCAACAACTACATACCCGAACCAACCGGGACACCGCAGGGAGAATGGAATGGCAGAGATTAATCGCGTTGCGCTGTTCGGCAAGCTGAACAAGGTCGCCTACAGGGCGATCGAAAGCGCCACGGTGTTTTGCAAGATGCGCGGCAACCCCTACGTGGAACTGGTGCACTGGCTGCACCAGATTCTGCAACTGCAGGATTCCGACCTGCACCGCATCATCAAGCAGTTCAATATCGACCCGGCGCGGATCGCGAAGGACTTTACCGATGCGCTGGACAGCCTGCCGCGCGGCTCGACCTCCATCTCCGACCTGTCCTCGCATGTCGAGGAGGCGGTGGAGCGCGGCTGGGTCTACGGCACCCTGCTGTTCGGCGAGAACCAGGTGCGTACCGGGCACCTGATGGTCGGTATCGTCAAGACCCGTTCCCTGCACAACGCGCTGTTGGCCATATCCCGCGAATTCGAAAAGATCAAATACGACACCCTGACCGACCGGTTCAATGAGGTCGTCGCCGGCTCGCCGGAAGAAGGCATGGTGGCATCGGACGCTTTCCAGGTCGGGGGCGGTGCCGTCCCGGGCGAAGCCAGTGGCGCCATGCCGCCGGCACAGATGGGCAAGCAGGAGGCGCTCAGGCAGTTCACG
>JBATIA010000286.1:0-1706 GCA_049667415.1 Ignavibacteriaceae bacterium | reverse complement strand
TTCCAAAAAAGAATCTTCTGTACGAAAGTTAAAATTTTATTTGCTACTATAATTAACTAATTATTCAATTAAAAATTGAGAGGGCATATGCGAATGAAAAATTTACTATTTCTATTTTCACTTTCCTTTCTTTTTATTTTCTTTCTACAACAAGCCTACCCACAGGGTTTAACTACTTCATCGATGAGTGGAATTGTTTCAGATAACGAAAACGAGCCACTTCCCTCGGCAAATATTATTGCAGTCCATGTACCCACTGGAACGCAGTACGGTACCTCTACAAGAGAGAACGGACAGTTCAATATTCAAAACATGAAGGTTGGCGGACCATATACGGTTACAGTTTCTTTCGTAGGTTACACCAAAGCAATTATTGAAAATATTTTTTTAGAACTTGGACAGCAGCGTAGGTTAGATGTCCAATTAAGTGCTGAGGTAATTGAAGGTGCTGAAGTCGTTGTTACCGGAGAAAGGGATGCAATCTTAAACAGTAATAGAACCGGAGCAGAAACAGTAATTACTCCAAGAGAAGTAACCTTATTACCATCAATAAAACGCAGCACCAGAGATCTTACCAGGTTAGATCCGCGAAGCGATGGTAATTTTAGTTTTGGAGGCAAGAACTGGTTGTACAATAATATTTCACTTGACGGTTCTTACTTTAATAATCCATTCGGACTTGATGATCCGGCTCCGGGTGGTCAAACTAATGCGGAACCCGTATCAATGGACGCAATTGAGCAAGTCCAGGTTTCAATCGCACCTTTTGACGTCAGAGAAGGTGGATTTACCGGCGCAGGTATTAATGCTGTAACTAAAAGTGGTACAAACGATTATAAAGGTTCTATTTACAGCTATTTCAGAAATGAAAAATTACAAGGTGATAAAATAGGTGATGATGAAATTCTTGTTCCTAATTTTTCGTACAATCAATCAGGTTTTACTGCCAGTGGTCCAATACTTAAAGATAAACTATTCTTTTTTCTGAATGGGGAAATTGAAAGAAGAAAAGATCCTGGTTCTGGAGCTTTTGTTGCAGACACAGATAATGACCCTACTAATAATACACCAGGCGTTAGTCGTGTAAATGCTGCTACTATGAACTTAATAAGACAGCGAATGATTGATGTTTATGGATATGACCCGGGACCTTACCAGGGATTTGATCATGAAACCAAAAACAACAAAGTGCTTTTTAAACTAGATTGGAATCTAATTGAGCATAACAATCTTTCGTTTAGGATTAATTTATTAGATGCTTCACAAGAAAAGCCACCACATCCATTTGCTATCAGTTTTAATAATACCGGACGAGGTCCAAATCAAAATTCACTACCCTTCAAGAATTCCGGTTACAAAATGAATAATGATTTGACATCATTTGCATTGGAACTAAATAGTAGTTATGAAACTTTTTCTAATAAATTTTTTATCAGTTATAACATTTTTAGAGATTTTCGTGATCCATTCAGCCGTGCTTACCCTACAATTGAAATTGCCGAAAATGGTTTAACATACACTACTGTAGGACACGAACCATTTTCCATCCATAATATTCTTGACCAAAATGTTCTTCAGATTACAAATAACTTTAGTTACTACTTAGGTGATCACGTGCTAACTGTTGGTAGCACTTTTGAATATTTTGATTTCTTCAATTCATTTAATTTATTCCGATATGGATTTATGGGATTCAATACTTGGCC
>JBATIA010000285.1:0-4257 GCA_049667415.1 Ignavibacteriaceae bacterium | reverse complement strand
GGATTAGATGATTCAACAGCATCAACATTCATTTTACCAATGATGCAGGTTGATTTTATGTTATAACTAAGATTTCAGAATTGTTTTAGCATCCTCCAGCTTCTCTTCCGGGATGAGGATTTTTTCTTTTCCTTCGGATGATTGCTGTGATTTTATTCCTTTAGCTTCGAGCAAGTTTACGGCTTTTTCGGCTACGGTTTCATTTTCAAATTGTAATTCAATCAGGGGAATCTGGTTTACTGATAGGTTATCCGACAAGCTTATACCACAGATGGGGCAGGTCTCAGAATCGAATTGTGGTACTGAGTTGAACTCGGATAAATAATCTTCAAATTCTTTCAGGTCTGCATCTAACATAATAATTGAATTCTGTTTTTATTGTTGAATACCAAATCTTCCACTGAATTGAAACACATCCGGGTTATTATGGTTGATAATTTTAACCAGGTAATGGTTTGATAAATTAATATCGAATGGGATTGACCAATCAAATAATCCTGTATTTTCAAAATTTTCTTTTATAGTAAATTGATAAGCACTTTTTCTATACAATTGTATATCAACATTTTTCGTTGAAGTTGCTAACCATTTAATTCTAATAACATCTCCTGGTTTCCAGATTGAACCTTTTTCCGGTGCTGTTACTACAATCTGTGAATAATCAGGAGGCACCTGAACAATTGATTCAGGTTGTTCTCTATCTCCAAAAATTTGTCTGCATCCGGATAATATTGTTAAGCAGATCACTGAAACAATTTGCACTAAAATTATTACTTTCATGAAACCCTCTTGTACCAAAAAAAGCAAATAATACTTTAAATATCAAGTTTTATTGAATTTAAGCGTTATTAAAAGGTGTTTTAAATTCTTATTCCGATTCTCATTTTCATTCATTTATTCAATTTCAATCTGTCAAAATCCTTCATTATTTAATAAAAAGGGGAATTACTCCGTGGCACGGTAGTTGGCTTTTAAAGAGAGCATCATATGTTCTCTCCTTATAACCCCTTTGACTCTAAGAGCCAGGGGGTTTTTTATTTCAAATTGAACTTAACTTCTACTTTGTAATTATTCAATAGCTGCGGGCTAATTCACCGTTTCAGGTGCAATTAATAATTATGAGTTGAATTCTTAAAATATACTTTTAAAAAGCATCGTTTCTATTGTCCTACTAATCACAATAAACCCAATTGCAACTGGTATCCTGCCTTTTCATTGGGGATACGTTTACATATATTTGCTTCCAATTTTTCAAAAATTTACAGAGAATATGATTGACTTAAAAAAATTAAATCCAGCACAACAAAAAGCGGTCGAATTTACGGGCGGAGCTCAGATGATAATCGCCGGTGCAGGTTCGGGAAAAACAAAAGTCCTGACATATAAAGTTGCATATCTTCTTAAGCATGGGTACAAGCCAGAATCGATTCTTGCACTTACTTTCACCAACAAAGCTGCCAATGAAATGAAGGAAAGGATTGTCGAGTTAGTTGGTAAAAAAGCAGACTCGATTTGGATGGGTACCTTTCATTCCGTTTTCGCAAGAATCCTCCGTGTAGAAGCAAAACATCTTAACTATAAAAACAACTTCTCGATCTACGATACTGAAGACTCCTACTCCTTAGTTAGTAATATAATGACGAATTTTAATATCGATATTGAAGGGTTAACTGTAAATTCTGTAAGGCATAGGATTAGTTTCCTTAAAAACCATATGATCACCCCTTCTGAATACCGAAAAAAAATTGCAAAGTCGGTTAAAGAGGAAAAGATCGCTGATGTTTTTGACGAATATCAGGATAGACTGATTGCCAACAACGCAATGGATTTTGAAGATCTTCTGCTCAAACCAATTCAGCTTTTTAATTCTAATAATAAAATTCTGCAGAAGTATAAGAACCGTTTCAAATATATTCTTGTCGATGAATTTCAGGATACGAATAAAGCACAGTATGAACTTATAAAAATACTTTTATCCCGGTCATGTAAAATAACAGTCGTTGGTGATGATGCGCAAAGCATCTATAGTTGGCGAGGGGCTAATCTCGGGAATATGCAGGATTTCAGAAAAGACTATAAAAAACACAAAGTTTTTAAACTGGAGCAAAATTACCGTTCAACAAAAATTATTCTGGCTGCTGCTGATTCTGTTATTAAAAATAACAAGAGCCAGTTAAATAAGACTTTATGGACAAAAAATAATGATGGTGAACAGCTTACGCTCATAAGATGTGCAGATGAAAAGGACGAAGCTTTTCAACTGGCTAAGTTCATCAAGAAAGAAATCAATAAGAAAAAACTCTCTTATAAAGATTTTGCCATTCTTTACAGGACTAATGCTCAAAGCCGTGCACTGGAAGATATTTTCACAAAAGAAAAAATCCCTTACATAATTATTGGTGGAATTGAATTTTATAGAAGGAAAGAAGTTAAAGATGTAGTGGCTTACCTGAGGATAATTGCTAATCAGAACGATGAAGAAAGTTTGCTTAGAATTATGAACTTTCCACAACGGGGTATTGGTAATACAACTGTTACCCGAATGATAGCATTTGCCAGGAAACACGATCTTACCCTCTTCCAAACCATGAACCGTGTCTTTGAAGTTATTGATATTAAGGAAAGAATTCAGAAAAATGTTAAGGGATTCAGAGTTCTTCTTGAAAAATACATAAATCTTAAGGATAGCCTTTCTGTTGGTGAACTATCCCGGGCTCTCATTGATGAATTAGGATTGATCAGAATGTTCAAAAGTGAAAACACCCCTGAGTCCCATAGCAGACTAGAAAATATTAACCAGTTGATGGCTGCTATTTCAGAATACTCTAATGCAAACAAAGATGCAAAGCTTGATCAATTCCTTGAAGAGGTTTCTCTGGTATCTGCTATAGATATGAAGGATGATATGAAAAATGCTGTTACCTTGCTTACTGTTCACAGTGCAAAAGGATTAGAGTTCCCCATTGTTTTTATTTCAGGATTAGAAGAAGAAATATTTCCTTTAGCGAACAGGTTTAGTGAGGATTCAACAGTTGAAGAAGAAAGAAGACTTTTTTATGTGGGCGTAACCAGAGCAGAGCAAAAGGTATATCTTTCGCATGCAAGAAGTCGTTATCGTTTTGGTGAAGTTGCATACCAGAGCCGTTCACGTTTTATAGATGAGATTGAACCCAATACTATTCAGGAAATAAATGGTGGTATTGGTAGAAAAGCAAACCGGAAAACTAAGAAAGAACTTTTTTACGAGTACTTTAACTCTGTCGATTACGATGATTTTGATCAGGAAAATAAAGTTGTAAGAATCGGTAGTCGCGTAATGCATGAAAAATTTGGGCTTGGAAAAGTCGTAGATGTTACTGGTGCTGGTGATCAGGTTAAAGCTACTGTTTCTTTCGAAGGAAATAATATGAGACAGTTGATGCTTAAGTTTGCTCGTTTGAAAATACTGCACTAATCTCTTTTATTTCAACCTTGAAACATGCAATTTTCTACAATATTATTTCAATAATTGGAAAATAACTATGTCATTTGCTCCGAAGAAATTAGCAATACTTGTCGGTGGTGGACCTGCACCAGGGATAAACAGTGTTATCGGCGCAGCCACAATCAGAGCCGAAGTTGAAGGCGTTGAAGTTATCGGAATCAGGGATGGATTCAAATGGATTATGGAAGGCGATACTTCTCACACAAGGGAATTAACCATTCATAATGTTAGTCGTATCCACTTTAGAGGTGGTTCATATATCGGGATTTCCAGAGCAAATCCAACGAAGGATGATAAGCATCTTGAGAACGCAGTAACTTCTCTTTTACGTTTGGATGTTGATAAGCTAATCACTATTGGGGGTGATGATACAGCATTTAGTGCTCTTAAAGTCAATGAAATGGCCGCAGGAAGAATAAGAGTTGTTCATGTACCCAAAACGATAGATAATGATCTTGACCTTCCACACGGAATACCTACTTTTGGTTTTCAAACAGCAAGACATATAGGTGTTGAAATAGTTAAAAGTCTTATGGTTGATGCTCAAACAACATCGCGGTGGTATTTTATTGTTACTATGGGGAGGAAGGCGGGACATCTCGCATTGGGCATAGGGAAGGCAACGGGTGCAACATTAACTTTAATTCCAGAAGAATTTCCTGATGAAGTTATTAGTTTTAACCAAGTGGCTGATGTTCTTGTTGGTGCTATAGTTAAGAGGTTGAGCTATGGAAGATCTGACGGAGTCGCCATTTTAGCCGAAGGGATAGTCG
>JBATIA010000284.1:0-1954 GCA_049667415.1 Ignavibacteriaceae bacterium | reverse complement strand
TTTACAAATGTTTCGAGAAGAATTGGTGCAATTCAAGTCAACATCGACAGAATGGTTCTTGCAAGTATAATGCTTATTTCTATTGTTGGAATTTTTGGCGTCAGTCTTTCTTTAAATTTTAGTCAGATTTCTAATCTTGTGATCAGTGGAATTCTGGGATTGGTATTAGGCGACTCATTTCTTTTCAAATCATTTCAACTCATCGGTGCAAGACTTGGGATAATTATTATGGCAGCGGTACCAGTCCTTAGCGCAATACTTGCATTCTTCTTTCTGAATGAAGTTATATCCTATCTTGGAATGTTCGGGATGTTCTTAACTATTGCAGGAATATTGATTGTTGTATTAGAAAAAAAATCTGGTGAGAAAGACAATATTTCTTTTAACAAGCTTGGAATATTTTATGGATTTCTTGGAGCGTTAGGACAGGCAAGCGGATTGATCTTCGCAAAGTTTGCTTTCTTGGAAAACCCGGCACTTGACGGGCAGGGAGGTGAGTTAAATGGTTTTGCTGCAAGCTTTATCAGATTGTTTTCTGCTTCAATAATTATTCTTCCTTTAGCTGCAACATTTAGGAGATATAAAAATCCAATTAATATTTATACTAAGGATAGTTATTCGACAAAAGTAATTTTAATAGGGACAATCTTCGGACCGGTGCTTGGAATTACAGGAAGTTTAATTGCAATTGAATATGCTAAAGTTGGAATAGCTTCAACACTAATGGCAACAATGCCGATAATAATGCTTCCGATTTCCAGATTTTATTTTAAAGAGAAACTGGATTGGAAAGCTATAATTGGTGCATTCGTGGCTGTAGCTGGTGCGGCGATTATTTTTCTCAGGTAATACCTATTCTTTGATTATGTTTTTATAAACCCGGTAAGTCTCTTCATCAAAGCAAACAAAAACTACCTTCTCGATTGATTGAGTCTTTTCCAAAAACTTCTTTACTTCACTAACTGCAATTTTAGTTGCTCGTTCCAAAGGGAAGTGATAAACACCGGTACTAATTGCCGGGAACGCAATTGTTTTTATGTTGTTTTCAATTGCCAACTTCAAAGAGTTTTTGTAGCAACTTGCAAGCAGATTATCTTCCTTATTCTTTCCACTGTTCCAAACAGGACCAACTGTATGAATTATGAATTTTGCAGGAAGGTTGAATCCGGGAGAAATTTTTGCTTCTCCAGTTTTACAGCCGCCAAGCTTTTTGTTAAACTCTAGCAACTCAGGACCCGCACCACGATGAATAGCTCCATCAACCCCAGCACCACCAAGCAGAGAAGTGTTTGCTGCATTTACGATGGCATCTACTTTAAGCTTTGTTATATCACCAAGTTGAATCTGAATTCTATATCTCATTCATTCAATTTATTTGTAATCAGGTCTATATAATTTATAAAGCCCCTCCTTCGGAGGGGTTTGAGGAAGCTTTAAATCCCCATTTCTTTTTTAACTTCACTGAACTTATCTATAGCAAAATCGAGATCTTCTTTTGAGTGTGCAGCAGAAATCTGTACTCTGATTCTTGCTGTTCCTTTCGGTACTACTGGATAAAAGAATCCAATTACATAAACACCTTTCTCAAGCAATCGTGCTGACATCTTTTGTGAAAGAACAGCATCGCCAAGCATTATCGGTACAATTGGATGTATTCCTTCTTTAATTTCAAACCCGGCAGCTTTTATTTTCTCCCTAAAATATTTTGTGTTCTCCTCAAGCTTATCTCTCAAATGAGTTGTTGAACTCAACATATCAAGCACTCTCATCGATGCAGCTACTATTGACGGTGCGACAGTGTTTGAAAATAGGTATGGACGTGAACGCTGTCTTAACAAATCAACAATTTCTTTTCGTGCGGAAGTGTAACCACCACTTGCACCTCCTAGTGCTTTGCCTAATGTTCCGGTAATAATATCCACTCTTCCCAAAACATTGTTGTGTTCATGTGTAC
>JBATIA010000283.1:0-11479 GCA_049667415.1 Ignavibacteriaceae bacterium | reverse complement strand
ATATAATGAAACCAACAGTTACAGAAGATTTGATTACTCTGATAAACAAGGCTTACAAAATAGTTGAAGAACAAAAAGAACGTATTAGCCGTGCTGAAATAGATAACATCATCAAGAAACGAGGATGGTAAACCAAGAGAGTTGGTGTATTTAAGTTGACTGAAGTATTTAAAGAAATTGCTAACAGGAGATATATCTACTAATAATAAAAATTGCTGCTTTTACTTATCGCAGGATTTATTATTAATGATAAAACTCATAATTCGGAGGGGTATAATTAAATGAGTTCCAGATCAAAAGACGGTTTTGAAATTAGTAAAATAGACTGGCGACGAATATTTTTCTTGTTGCTTGGTGTGGTGCTTTTTGCAGTAGTCTACTATATTCCACCTTTGCCTGATGCAGTTGATCCGGCAGGGAAACATTTTATATTGACCAGAGAAGGGAAAGGTGCACTTGCTGTTTTCCTCCTGGCTGGTATCTGGTGGGTGTTTGAAGTTGTACCTATCGGAATTACAAGTCTAACTATCGGAGTTCTGCAAGTTATTTTTCTAATTCGTCCTGCCAAAACTGCATTTAATGATTTTATGGATCCCTCAGTGTTATTCATTTTTGCCTCAATAATGATTGGCCTGGTATTTACAAAAACAGGCTTAACAAAACGCCTAGCCTACAAAATGCTAGCAATTGTTGGTGAAAAAACGAGTATGATTTATTTAGGCTGCTTCTTATTGACAGCAGTTCTTACTCATTTTATGGCGCATACAGCAGTGGCAGCAACAATATATCCACTACTTTTGGCAATATACGGTCTTTACGGTGAAGGCGATAGACCGACAAAATTTGGTAAGGGTCTTTTTATAGGGATGGCGTACATTGCTGGAGCCGGTAGTATTATAACACTTTTAGGAGCGGCACGAGGTGCTGTGGCTATTAGCTTCTTTAATGATATTGTGGGTAAGAATATTTCTTTTTTTGAGCTAACCTATTACATGTTTCCTGTTGGATGGATCATGGTCTTTCTATTGTGGGGATTCATTATGATTGTTTTCAAACCTGAGAAAAAAGTAATCCCTGGTTTAAAAGAAAAAGCTAAACAATTAAATGCACAGTTAGGAGCCATAACCAGACGTGAAATGCTGGCTCTATTTATAGTTAGTGGTTGCGTAATTACATTATCTATGGTTTCTTTTATACCTTTTCTCCAGCCAATAAACAAAACTGCGATTATTCTTATCTCAACCATTTTATTCTTTGTATTCAAGATACTTGATTTAAATGATCTTGAAACACTACCATGGAATATAATTTTGCTTTTTGCCGGCGCAATGAGTATTGGATTTTGTCTGTGGCAAACAGGAGCGGCAGAATGGCTGGCTATTAACTGGCTGGTGTTTTTCCAGAATGCGCACTGGTTTATTTTTATTATGGCAATAGCCGTATTTGTTTTACTGATGACTAATTTTATTATGAATGTTGCAGCTATTGCAATTTCACTTCCTGTCGCTTTAGTCATTGCACCATATCTTAATGTGGGCTCCGAAGTTATTCTTTTTGCCTCATTAGTAGTAGCAGGTATGCCATTTCTTTTGCTGGTTGGGGCAGCACCAAATGCTATCGCATATGATTCAAAACAATTTACCTCTGGTGAATTCTTTAAATACGGTGTTCCTGCAAGCATTATTTTATTAGTTGTATTGGGGCTTACAATATTGTTACTCTGGCCGCTAATGGGGATGAATATCTTGTTAAATTAATTATTGAGTAACTGCATTTAATATTCAGATTAAGGGAGAGATGAATCGCACGAGTAAAAAGAGTAATAGAGAAAAGCACTACCGAGATTTACGGTGGAAAAATTTTCTGCGTTTATTCATCACTTATGTTGCTCCATTAATAATTTTAAGCTTTTATTTTAATTTTCAGTATAAAGCACTACTGGATGAGAGCCGTTCGCTTCATTTGAAATCGATTGCAGAAAATCTGTCCAACACTCTTGATCTATTTCTTCGTGAAAGAGTTGTAAACCTTGTTAATATAATCGATGACCCAAAAATTTCAAATCCCCCATCCACATCTCTTATGCAATCTTATTTAGAAAAGCTAAAACGTGATAGCGACACATTTGTTGATGTTGGTTTTTTCGATTCAGCAGGAGTACAGGCGGTTTATGTTGGACCTCTATCCGGTTTAGAAAATCGAGACTATAGCCATGAAGGATGGTATACACTTTTAAAGCAGCAAAAGGAGCGATTTATTATAACTGATAATTATTTAGGTTTCCGGAATAACCCCCATTTTACAATTGCAGTAAAACGTATTGTAAATGAGCAATGCATAATTTTACGCGCTACCCTGGATCCCAGTAAATTATATGAATTTATTAGTTCTCAGGAAAATCCAGATGAGGTAAGCATATCAGTGGTTAATCATAAAGGGGTGTATCAAGTAGTAACGCCAAAAGCCGGTTCAGTGCTGGAAAATTCATCCATCCTTCCCCCGGACTCAACTATTATTGGAATACAAGATGTATCATCAAATAATAAAGAGTCATATGCTTTTGCTTGGTTGAACAATGCCAGATGGGCAGTTATAGTTCAAAAAATTTCTGATGAAGAATCATCCACTCCGTATAGCTTGAAGACAAATATTCTTGGTTTCTCTGCAATTCTTATTTTTCTGATAATTGTAATCATCATCATTCGAACTAAAAAGCTTGTACAGTATGAAAAAGAAAAAGATATTGCAGATGCTCAACTGGAACAAGCGGCAAAGCTTGCATCAATAGGAGAACTTTCATCCGGTATCGCTCATGAAATAAATAATCCATTAGCTATTATTGCAAGTGAAACAGGACTTATGAAAGACCTCATGGATCCGGAGTTTGCCACCAATACAACTTTTAATGATCTCGATCCTCATATTCAAAATATCAGAGAAGCGACTTTTAGATGCCGTGATATTACTGGCAAACTTTTAAGTTTTGTTAGGAAAGGCGATGTTGAATTAAAACGTCATAACATTCATAATCTTATAAATGAAATTGTTGATGACTTAATCGGGCATGAAATGTTTGTATCTAATATTGAAATAATTAAAAAATATTGTAATGATATGCCGGAGATACTAACTGACGGAAACCAACTTAAGCAGGTGTTTCTAAATATTATCAATAATGCTGCAGATGCTATAACACCGCCCGGAAGAATAATAATTTCAACATCCATAACACAAAAGTGCATTAACGTTGAAATATCGGATACAGGAAGGGGGATTAGCCCTGAAAATATGGATAAGATATTGCTTCCATTCTTTACAACTAAGGATGTTGGCAAAGGCACAGGTCTTGGGCTTTCGGTTAGTTACGGGATAATAAAAAACTTTGGAGGCAAAATAGATGTTAAAAGTATTCTGGGTATTGGTTCAACTTTTACTATTTCACTTCCTAAAAATTAAGAACATTAAAAAATTGTAAGGAGATAATTATGGAAAAAAAGATCAAAGATATAATGATTCCTATTGAAAGTTACGCGACTGTCAACCAGGAATCATCCCTGTATGATGCACTCATAGCTATTCGCAAAAGCCAGGAAAAATTATCTTCCGGTACCAAGCAAATACGTGCTGTACTGATAGTCGACGATAACAATAATATCGTTGGTAAAATGGGGCATGCTGCATTCCTAAGAGCATTGGAACCGAAGTATAATAAAATTATTGATTTTGATAAACTTACACGTGCAGGTGTAAGTTCTGCATTCATATCCTCAATGACAGATAACTTAAGACTGTGGCAGGATGATTTTGTTAGCATTTGTCGGCAAGCAGGTTCGATAAAAGTTAAAGATGCTATGAGCCCTATATCAGAGGGTATAGATGAAAATGCTTCAATTACTGATGCGATTCATCAGATAATTGTTTTACAGCTATTATCATTATTAGTTAAAAGTGGATCAAAGGTAGTGGGAATTGTGAGATTATCTGACCTGTTTCATGAAGTGGAAAGAAACATAATTAGTGAACATCAAAAAGAAAATAAATAGCGGGGAAACACTTTATGTCAAAAGTTTTACTTATAGATGATGAAGATAAATTCAGAGATTCTCTTTCAAGCAGATTAAAATTAAGAGGATATGAGAATACTGCTCTTCAAGGTGGTGTAGATGCTGTTAAAGTAGTTAGGGGTGATATGGATATTGATGTTGTTCTGCTTGACAGAAAAATGCCCGGGATGGATGGTGAACAGGTGTTAAAAGAAATTAAAGCCTACCGTCCTGAAGTACAGGTAATTATGTTAACCGGGCACGGCACTACAGCTTCTGCTGTGGAGGCAGGAAAATATGATGTGTTCGAATATCTGCAGAAACCCTGTGAGCTTGATAAAATAATTGAGACCATTGATAATGCTCGTGAGAATAAGTTAAGAGCAATGGCTCACCACGAAATTCCTTTTGTTGAGAAACGATCATTTTTCCATTGGCTAAAAGGTTCACATAATTCCAGACCAGGTTTTATTATACTAGGAATAATAATTTTTCTAGGATTACTTTTCATGCCTGTACCTTCAGACCTTTTAAGCACCTTATCTTTCACAAAGACTGGTCAGATCTCAGATCTTAACAGTGGTTATGCTGATTATTCTAAACTTAAAAATGGAGAGACAATTACAAAGTATTACAGCAGTAAATATAAAATAGGAAAAACTTATATTGATGAAACAGGGCAGGAAGTTGAGCGCCTTCTAACTAATGAAGAGGCCGGGCGTCGAGCAATGATAATGCTTGGGATCTTAATTGTAGCTGCACTTTTTTGGGCCAGCGGAGCAGTGCCGATTGGCATAACTGCGTTGTTAGTTGGGGTTTTTATGTATTTTTCCGGTATTCTAAAACCTGATGACACTGCAGCAGCATACGCAAAAGATGCTGTAATTTTTATTTTTGGTGTTCTGGGTCTGGCTACTGCAATTTCAAAAACCGGTCTTGACAGGCGGATAGGAATGTTACTGCTTGGATCATCGAAATCTATTCCTCGCTATTTGTTTTTTTTTATTCCATTACTTTCAATCTCGTGCTCTTTTTTATCCGAGCATGCATTAGTTGCATTTGTTATGCCGGTAATAATGATTGTATATTTATCATCGATACGAAATGCTGGAATTAAAGTCGATCACAAATTAGCTGTTCTTTTAGTTTTGTCACTGACCTTTGCTGCAAACGCAGGTGGACCCGGTTCTCCAGCGGCTGGTGGTCGCAATGCAGTGATGGTTGGAATACTTGCTGATTATGGTAACGCACCAAGTTTTGCCCAATGGGTTATGTATGGCTTACCGTATGTTCCAATAATGGCTTTAGTAATCGGGTTATTTTTCTATATTGTTTTGTATCGAAAATTAAAAGTGAAGGAACTCAATATATCTTTGATAGTTAAGCAGGCATCTGAAAAAATAGGGCCAATGAATAAAAATGAATTTATCACTGCTGCTGTTTTAGTCTTACTTATTTTTTTATGGATTATGTATAGTGATGTTTTTGGGATGGGAGGTCCTGTCATATTAGCACTTGTTCTTTTAAATATATTCAGAGTAATAAGCTGGAAAGATATTTCGAAAATTCATTGGGAAGTTGTCGCTCTTTATGCAAGCGCGTGTGCAGTAGGAAAAGGCCTAGCAGTTACAGGTGCTGCTTTATACCTTGCACAGAGTTTTGTAAGCATTCTCCCAGAGTTTATGAAATCGGGCGAAGGTTTAGCTATAGCAGCAAGTATTTTTACGGGTGTTACAACTAATTTTATGAGCGATGGTGCAACAGTAGCAGCAATCGGACCGATCACAATTCCTATGGCAACTATTTCAGCTACGTCTGCCTGGATGGTAGGATTTACAACCGCATACGCCTCATCATTTGCTAATATGCTTATTATAGGTACACCAAATAATGCAATTGCATACACTATGGCAAAAGATCCGGTAACTGGCGAACAGCTTGTTAGCCTAACCGATTTTCTAAAATATGGATTTGCAATTTTAGTACTAAACTTTATCGTCCTTTGGGTCTGGACAATTTTTGGTTATTGGAAGTGGATAGGATTTTAAATAAAGGAGAAACTCAATATGTCATCTAATATAAAGCTTCTCATCGTTGATGACGAAGTAAAATTTTTAGCTTCAATTGCTCAAAGGTTACAAATGCGTGGTTTTGATGTTATAACTGCGCCGGATGGTCAGGAGGCAATTAAAATATCTCATTCGCAAAAATTTGATGTAGCCTTGCTCGATTTGAAAATGCCTGGATTGGATGGCAAGCAGGTTCTAGAAATATTAAAAAAAGAACACAAGTACCTGGAAGTAATAATTCTAACAGGGCATGGCTCCTTTGAATCTGCAGCGGAATGCACTAAGCTTGGTGCTTTTGGATATCTTCCAAAGCCTTATGAGTTGGAGAAACTATTGGAAGTATTAAAAAGTGCGTACGAAGCACGAATGAAAAAGAAATTTGAATCAGACACCAGCAAAATGGAAAAGTTGATGAAAATTGCTACAGGTGCTGGTCCTTTAAGCATTCTACAGGAAATGAAAAAGTTAGATGATGAGGAGAAGTAAAAAGATGCTGAAATTAATTTGTATTTTGTCTTGAAAACTTCTTACATATAAATGGTGGCTTTGTAATTTAACTTAATGCCCACCTGTTGCTAAAATTCCGGAAGCGGCAAGGAGCAATATCAATATTTCCAGAATTGCAATAACAAGATAAGCTGTGTCTTTCTTAGCTATTAATCCCGGAAGCATAACTATATAACATACTACAGTTAACAAAGATAAAAATGCAATTGGCAGCAGGCTAAGCATATCGCCATATTCCAAATTTCCGAGCCACGCCCACCCAGTTTGAATACCACTTTGTTCGAGATATTTATGTACAGACAGCACCCAATATTCTTGCACTTTTTCAAGTGGTATTAATGAATCCAAAATGCCAGTTGCGTATAAAAAGAAAATTAAAATAAGGCTTGCGAGTCCAACTAGCATGCCTGCATTAAGGATGTTAGCGTAAAGTATCTGCTCCTTTGAAACTTTAGATGACATTCATTTTACTCCTTATCCGATTCCTAATCCTTTTAAAAGTGCTTTAGTTCCGGCAATTCCAAGAACGATAATAACTAAATACCTTATTACAGTTGGTTTTGTTATACCGAGTATTCTTACACCTATAAATGAGCCTAGCATAATTCCCACTACAGACGGAACAACCATTAAAGGAAGCACAGCACCGTTATTTAAATAAATCCAGGCAGCCGAAGTATCAGTGATGGAAAGAAGAAATTTACTGGTTGCTACTGAGATTTTGATTGGAGCACCCATTACCAGGTTTAATACCGGTACATTTGCCCAACCTGCACCCAATCCAAACATTCCTGCCATTACTCCGATAATAACAAATAACCCCAATCCAACGGGAGTTCTGTGGATCTGCCAATTAATATCTTTATCAATTGTAGGTTCATGATACACCCCCATAATTTTAAGTGCCTGAGATAATGCATCCGGTTTGGGAACGTTGGGGAAGATAGATTTTTTTGCACGAATCATTAGTACGACAATCCCTAAAATTGTGACTCCAAGCATAGTTTGAACGATATCTGTTGGAAGTGCGAGGCCGATCATGGCTCCCGCTATTGCACAAGTAGATGCAATTAAAGCCATTGGAATAGCCAGCCTGAGATTAGCCATGCCCGATCTTAACAATCCCGGTCCTGCAGCAAGCGCACCCGCAAGTGCAACAATTAATCCTGCGCCTCGAACAAAATCTAAATGAAAGGGAAGGAAACCGCTTACTATTGGTACATATAATACTCCACCGCCAACTCCAGCCAATACGGCAAACACTCCAAGGAAAAATGAAAGAATAAATAAAATAAGAGGATAGTACCACCAAGGCGATTGTGCCGATGTTTCAGGGGAAGCAGTACCATCAGAAGCAGCTAATAAGGGTGCCAGTAAAACAAAAATCATACATAGAATAATAATAAAAGATTGTGTTTGATGCCCGACTTTACAATGCTGCATTAACCAAAACCCCCACTTAATGTGTAAAATCGAAATAGAATTTTGAATTTAGAGATACTTATAATTGTATCTGAATCTAATTGAGCAAATAATTGAAAATAAATTGTGAGAGGAAATTTGATGACAATACTACGAGTATTCATAATACAATTATCTATGTAATAAAACTTTATCAATAATCTGAATAAAATCAAAGATATTAAGAAGATTGTAATCATAATGTTGTTAAGAATTGATTAATGTGAAATCTTTTAGAGGGAGTAGAGACAGTTGTGCTTTACAAATACCTCACTTAATGCTTTTTTTTGGTGAATAAATAGCTCGACGTATTTTAATTTTAGACAAATATAATCTTAAAGATGTTTTTGCATTTTTTTCTTATCTTTAATTATCAAATTATCAACTTTAATTAAAGCTTCTTATGTCAAAACGGGGCTTAAATCTTCACTCATATTCTTACGAATTAATTTCTTTTAATACTTAAATTTTTTTTAGATTATTATGATTTACCATTATAATGATTCTCTCAGATTAAGGAGGTCAATATGGGTATAATTACAATTTCAAGAGGTTCATACAGTCGGGGGATTGAAATTGCTCAAAAGTTAGCCAGTAAATTAGGATACGAGTGTATCTCACGGGAAGTTCTTCTTAAAGCTTCTAAAGATTTCAACGTTCCCGAAACCGAGCTCATCCACGCCATTCACGATGCGCCTTCAGTTTTTGATCACATTAAAGATGGGAAGAAAAATTATGTAGCATTTATCCGTGAGGCCTTTCTTGATCATATTCAAAAGGACAATGTCGTTTATCATGGATATGCGGGACATTTTTTTACAAGAGAAATCCCGAATATTCTAAAGGTAAGAATTATCGCTAATATGGATTTCAGAGTTAAAGTTCTAATGGAACGTGAAAATGTTTCTGAAGATGAGGCACGAAAACTTTTATATAAAATTGATGTTGAAAGAAGAAAATGGAGTATGTATTTATATGGAATAGATACAAATGTAACTGAACTTTATGATATAGTTATCCATATAGATACAATTGACGTAGATGCTGCTGTAGAAATATTATATGATATGGCCAGACGTCCGTGTTTTCAAACTACACCGGCTCTTAAGAAAAAAGTGAAAGAGTTGCTTGATGCTGCAAAGAATTATTCGAACAAATCAGGTTAAATAATTTTAATGGATGGAGAAATTGTTGGATAAAATATATTTACCGGTAATCAGGAGGTTTGCATGGGTATAATAACAATTTCCAGAGGTTCTTATAGTAGAGGTATGGAAATTGCTCAAAAAGTTGCTGATAATTTAGGCTATGAATGTGTTTCAAGAGAAATACTGCTTAAAGCATCAGAAGATTTTAATGTACCCGAAATGGCACTTACACAGGCAATGCAGAACGCACCAACAATTCTGGATCATATCAAGCATGGAAAAAAGAAATATGTTGCTTTTATACGGAAAGCTTTTCTAGAGTACTTACAAAAGGATAATATCGTCTATCACGGTTTTGCAGGTCATTTTTTTACCAAAGATATACCTAATGTTTTAAATGTTAGAATTACTGCGAACCTGGCGTATAGAATTAATGTTGTGATGAATCGTGAAAATGTATCTGAGGAAAAAGCAAGCGAGATTATTAAGGAGTTGGATGAGGTAAGGAGGAAATGGAGTTTGTACTTATATGGAATAGACACAAGATCTCCTGAATTATACGATATAGTTTTACATGTTGATTGTATTCAAGTTGATGGAGCTGTGGAAATTTTGTCTAATATTGCAAAGCGTCCGTATTTTCAGACTACTTCTGAAACACAAAAAAAATTGAAAGACAAGCTTATTGCAGCAAAAGCATATTCATTAATTGTAAACAATTTTCCGGAGGCTAAAGTCGGATGCAAAGATGGAGTAGTTCTAATAAGTATAGAATCTTCCTTATCAGTGGAGAAAAGACTATCTAAAAAATTCGCTAAACTTCTGAAGGATATAGAAGGTGTTAAAGAAGTAAGAACCTATGTCATACCTTTTGAAACCTAAATCCAGCCAAACCGGATAAAGATTTTATCTGCCTTTAAAGAAAAAAGACCTGCTACTACAATTAATATTAGAGTTAGTGCTGGATTAAAAGTAGCGTAGACCTGTATTCCCAAAACAATTGCAGAAATAATTAAAAAAAGATAAATGGTAGTCATCCATTTCCGTAGAACCCGGTAAGGTTTCAGACCCAAATAAAGATCATCTGGTATTTTAGCTCCAGAAGTGAGAGCATTAAGGAAAGATTCGATTTTTGGCTGCAATTTAAATTGAACAAATGTTATTGCACCCATCAAAACAACAAGTATTATTGTTTTAGTTAAGACAATCCAATCATTCCATAAAGCTTCAATTCCAAGATTTCCAAAAACCAACAATAATATACCTGTAATCATAATTGCGGATTGGAAGATATAACACCAGTTAAAACCATTTTTAATAATTGTCTCAAGATGACGATCAGCCTCATAATTAAAGGATAGTCCAAGTAGTACCCGTTCATTGGCCACTATCAGATTAAACAGTAATACGCACATAAAAACAAAACTGATCACGTGAAAGAACCTTAGAAGATCATATATTATTTCCATGTAATTTCAATTTATTTGTAAAACAATAAAATAATTTACCAACAATTTTGAATAAATGAATGCTTTTATATTATAACGAAATTTAAACCGAAGAATGATTTTCTTCCTAAATAAAAGTTAATTCTCGTGCCACGAAATTTTATCTCTCAGGGAAATGGTCTCGCTTATCATAATTATAACGGGTGCATGAAATTCCTGTTTTGTAAATTCAGCTGCTATCTCATCTAACCGGCCTGTAATTGTTCTTTGCGTTGGAAGCGTTCCGTTCTCAATTGCTGCGGCAGGAGTTGCGGGATCCATTCCATGTTGAATAAGTTTTTTAGTTATTGCCTCAATTCTTGAAGCACCCATATAAATAACCAAGGATGTATTTTTTAATTGAGCTAGCTTGTCCCACTCTACCTGTGTCCCGGGTTTATCAGGGCATTCATGTGCGGTTACAAAAACGCACTGTGTTATAATTCCTCTGTGAGTTAAAGGAATTCCGCTATAAATTGGCGCAGCAATTCCTGAAGTAATGCCAGGAATTATTTCATACTTTATGCCTGCTTTTTTAATTTCTATTGCTTCTTCAGATCCTCTTCCAAAAATACAGGGATTCCCGCCTTTCAAACGCACTACATTCAATCCTGATTTAGATTTACTTAACAAGATTTCTGTTATTTTTTCTTGCTCTATGGGATGAAATCCGGATTCTTTTCCTACGAAAATTAGTTCACAATCTTTTTTACAGAATGATAATAATTCATCATTTATTAATCTATCATAAACTACCACATCTG
>JBATIA010000282.1:0-1789 GCA_049667415.1 Ignavibacteriaceae bacterium | reverse complement strand
CCAATTGTATTATATGGTTCAAATATTACAGTTTATAAAAACTATTGTTTTAATTTTAGGAGAGGAATAGGTGTATATCACTCGAACTCATTAGTAAGAAAGAATGTACTTATAATGGATGTTGAAGGAGCTAGTGGTATCCGTGTAGAAGCTTTCACTTCCAGTTACACACCCTTGATTGATTCAAACTATATTGAGAATGTTTATGCTTACGGTATTTATAAATTCATTAGTTCAAGTCCGACTATTAAAAACAATGTTATTAATGTGAAACACGATAAGGGAATTGGTATCGCACAGTCGGGTAATGTAAAAGTGTACAACAATACTATTCTGAATGTAGGCTCTGCCGGAATAGATAATTTCATTATATCAAACGTCACTGTAAACAATAATTATATAATGGGGAATCCTTCCTCATACGGTATTAAAGTTATGCCGAGTAGTGTAGTGAAAAATAATGCTGTTACAAATACGGGCACCGGTATAGGGAAATACGGAACCACGAATCCTGTGGTTCAGTACAACAATTCCTATAATAATGATATAAATTATGAAAATGGAATTAATCCCGACACAACAAACCTCTCAATTGATCCAATGGTAGTTAATGATGACAGTACACAGGGACCACTTAATTTTCATCTTCAAATGTTTTCACCTTTGATTGATGCTGGTGATCCAACTATTCTTGATAGAGACGGCAGCAGAAGCGACATCGGTCTTTATGGCGGTCCTTATGGTGAAAGCTATATTTATGCTGATCTTCCTCCGCGACCTCCGGTTAATTTAACAGTAAATGTAGATACACTGATTAAATTAAAATGGAATAGAAATACTGAAGCAGATTTCAGCTATTATAATCTTTACAGGGATACAACAAGTAACTTCCAGATAGATTCAACAAAGCTGGTTGTTTCTCTTCCGGATACGTTCTATAATCATATAATCCCAACAGGAGTAGAAAGCCTTTACTTCAAGCTGACGGCAGTAGATAACCAGGAAAATGAATCGAATCCATCTGAAGAAGTAGGCGTACTGATTACATCGGTGAAGGATGAATGGAAGGCATTGAATAATTATGTTCTTTATCAGAATTATCCTAACCCATTCAACCCATCAACTAAAATAGGATACAAGCTGAAGGAGAGAGGATACGTTAAGCTTTATGTGTATGATATTAAAGGAGAGTTGGTTACTATTTTAGTGAATCAAACACAAGAAGCAGGATATTATGAGGTGGAGTTCAATGCGGAAGTAGGCAATATGCAATCGGCAGTAGGCAAATCGTTAGCGAGTGGAGTATACATTTATCAGATATTTGTGAAAGGCGAAAACAATATTCCTGTTTTTTCTGACATAAAGAAGATGTTGCTTGTTAAATGATTATATCATTAAACAAGTAATCCGGTCCGACGAAGTCGAGACGGAGTGTACATCAAATGAAGGCAGTCATTCTGAGGAACGCAGTGACGAAGAATCTTAAAACGGGATGAGGAGATTCTTCTCTAGCTAAAGCGGGATCAGAAGGACAGTATTAAAAAATAATTTCACTCATAAAAAGGAGGATTTATGAAACAGATGTTACGTTTTCTAAACATTCTTTTTCTTCCGAGAGGACAGATCATAATCTGTCTGCTGCTGTTCAGTGCACCAGCAGCAGCACAAGAATCAACACCTGAAGAATTTCCGATTGGTTCAACATTTGGTATTGAAAATAGAACTGAGCAGACTTACCACCAAATCTATAATGAAACAGGATTTAACAGAATTGAGCAGGATGCAAGGC
>JBATIA010000281.1:0-1964 GCA_049667415.1 Ignavibacteriaceae bacterium | reverse complement strand
AAAATTTAAATCTAGTGTCAATGGTACAACAAGTTCATTTTCCAATTCACTATCATAGTCTTTACGTAACCCTCCTAAAATGACTTCGGCTTTTGTAGCAAATGCTTTAATTAATTGGTCTCTTTCTGTATGAGGAGAAAAATCACCGGCTTTTAAACTATTTTGAAATTCTTCATCATCCAGCCAAAGAGACTTTAGATTAGGGATTTTTAAAAAATGAACGGATGTAAAATCACTCTTGATTTTTTGTTCTAATGAAAAAAGAACCAGTTGCAACAAATAAGCTTTGGCTGCCGGTGAATCAGAAGATTTCTCCAGATGAATTCTGCAATTTCTTTTGTGAAAGTAACCAAAATTATCAAACTGTAATATCTCTCCTGGTTTTAGCTTGTTGCTCACCCGGTTTACAAAAACCTCGAAGAAGAAAGATGAAATCTCTAATGCAACACCACATTTTTCAGCAACATTTTTTACTAACTCATCTTTACTAATCATTTCAATCACTAAAAATAATTTTTGATGGATTCACTCTGTTTTCGAAAATTCCTGTCATTTAGCTATATCAATAAATAGAAAAAATTATTCAAAAAATAAATTTACACCAGCAAGCACATCAATTGGCTTTTCCTGGTAATTTTCCCATATAAATCTATTTGTATTCAAAATGTTATTTAATTCAAAAAACACACCAATATACTCATCAATATCATAAGTTATTTTAAGATCAAGATTCCAAATGCTTGACAATTTTACCTGGTTTTCAATATCGGCATACCTATCCGATAAATAATTAAGTTTAACTTCACCTTTCCATTCAGGTAAAAAATAATACCCGTACGTCAAATCAGCCTTAAAATTTGGATAATAGGGAATGGTTTTTGAATCTGAATTCTTAACATTTAAATAATCAAAACCAGCGTAAAAATATCCGTAAGGACCAAGGTGATAAAGCAAATTAAGAAAGAAATCAAAGCTTTTAACATCGGTAGTATTAATCTCAAAAAATCCATTACTATTAGGATTATTGTAATACGGTAAATTATCTGAGGAAAAATACTCTATTCCACCATCGATCTGGTAATAAGTGCTGAACTCATACTTTAGATTAGCTCTTAACTTATTTTTCTTCTTGAGAAAGATTTGTGGTAAAAACTGCTGATCGTAATAAAAATTATCACGCAAAAACCTGCCCGCCGTTAGATTTTCACCTATTGGGGAATATTCTGCTAATAAAACTAAATTCTTTGTTAATTCTGCACCAACTGAAGCATAGAGAGCATTTAAATAGTTATCACCACTTTGTGAAAATGTGAAGCCTGCCTCAAGCATAATTTTATTAAAAAGTTCAAGAGAAACGGAAGGTCGGAAAAAGAAATAATTTTTACTATAATCTGATAGCGAATCTGTTGTTAAATTCTGATTTTGGTAAGCAGCTTTAACTCCCAGACCAAAGTCCTCCAACTTAAACCGTGCAAATCCATTACCAAAATAGAGTGCTTCATTAAATTTTTCATTGTCAAGATAAGTAAAATCACCACCTGCATTTAAGTCAAAGATGAATTCTTTCATATAAAGATTTTGAATTCCAAGAGAGGCACTTCCAATCTTAAGAGTTCTTTTCCTTTGCGGATCTGTGGTGGAACCAAAAAATTTGAAGTAATTATTTGAATGATCTCCGGATATACTAAATTTTGTTCCAGGTAGAACTTTCTGATCAGCAGGAAGTGAGTATGCAAAATCGAGCGAACCTTCTAAAGTTTGTCTGTCGCTATTATCAACATATTGTAATTGGTTCAAACCATTTACAGATCCATGAAGTATACCCCTTGAAAAAGGATAAGCATAATTTATTTCTCCAGCCGGAAGTTGATAACGTCCTGATTTAAGTTCAATAAATCCGTTCCTGTAATTAACTGAATCTATAAGTGATAAATCATTTTCAACCAGATTTGAAATATCAACTA
>JBATIA010000280.1:0-4221 GCA_049667415.1 Ignavibacteriaceae bacterium | reverse complement strand
ACATAAACTACGGAGGACATCTGGGTAATGACTCGTTGCTCTCAATAATTCACGAAGCAAGAGTGAGATTCTTAAATTTTCTTGGTTACTCTGAATCAAATGTTGAGGGTGTTGGAATAATTATGATTGACTCTGCCATTCAATATAAGTCCGAAGGATTTTATGGTGATGAAATATTGGTCGAAATTGCTGTAAATGATTTTTCAGGAATTGGTTGTGATATTGTCTATAGGTTGACAAATAAAAATTCGAAGAAAGAAATTGCTTTGGCTAAAACAGGAATAGTTTTTTTTGATTATGAAAAAAGAAAGACAGCAACTGTCCCGCCAGAATTTAAGAAGAAGATTGAGGAAATGAACTGATGGGGCTTTACTCAAATTTTATCGTTCCCTTCTTCTACGACTATTCAATGGATTCCCAAAAGATAAATGAAGGCAGAAAAAGTATCCTTGGAAAAATAACCGAAGAAGAAATTGTAGAAATTGGATTTGGCACAGGTATCAATCTTAAATTTTATCCTGAGACTGTGAAAAAAATAATTGGGATTGATCCTAATGAAGGAATGTTAAAACAGTTTAAAAAGAAATCAAGCAATGGTAGAATAGAAATAGAACTATTGCGTCAAAGTGGAGAAGAATTACCTTTTCCTGCTAATAGCATAAGCGCTGTAGTAAGCACTTACACACTGTGCAGTATCAAACAGATAAATTCCGCTTTAATGGAAATTTTCCGAATTCTTAAACCCGGGGGGAAGCATTATTTTCTTGAACATGGACTTGCTGATAATCCAAAAACACAAAAGTGGCAGCATAGGTTAAACCCAATTCAAAATATCTGGGCGGACGGGTGCAATCTTAATAGAGATATGAAGTCTCTTATTTCAGATGCCGGATTAAAGATAATCGAATTAAAAAACTACTATATGGAAAGAGATCCAAAAATTGTTGGATATATGTATGAAGGGATTGCTGTAAAATGATTGATAATATAATTTTTACTGCGAATGTAGTTGCACCTGTATTCCTGCTTGTTGCGCTTGGTTATTTTGTAAAAAAAATAAATGTCATCAATGAAAATTTTGTAGATGTAACTTCAAAGTTTGTATACAACGTTTCTCTTCCAGCACTGGTATTTATCAACATCGCTGAAATAGATATCGGTGAAGCAATTGAGTTCGATCAGATAACCTACATTTATGCAGCTACCTTGTTCAGTTTTTTTATTGTTTGGGTTTTATCAGTCCCTTTTATTAAGGATGGAAAAAATCTGAGTGTATTTGTTCAAGGTGCTTACAGAAGCAACTTTGCAATTGTTGGGTTTGCAATAATTTCGAAATTGTTTGGAAGCTATGCACTTGGGAAAGCAGCAATCGTTCTTGCTTTTATACTTCCACTTTATAATATATTGGCAGTGATAATTCTTACTGTTCCCCTGCGCAAGGAAAGAAAATTAAATCTTAGGAGCACCCTTATTGAAATAGTGCTTAATCCCTTAATTGTAGCTGTTATCATCGGTTTGCCGTTTTCATATTTCAAATTGAATATTCCATCAGTGTTAAATCTCACTGCAGGATTTTTATCAGAACTAGCACTCCCATTAGCTTTGATTGGAATTGGCGGGTCGCTTAATCTTGAAAATATAAAGAAAGCTTCCGGTTTAGCGTTTACATCATCTGCAATAAAAATTATTCTTGTTCCAACCGTGTTAACTTTAGGAGCCTCCTATTTTGGTTTTAGTGGATTGGATCTTGGGATTATGTTTATACTTTTTGCCTGTCCAACAGCAATAGTAAGTTTTATAATGGCTGAAGCAATGGGCGCCAACAGCAAGCTTGCAGGAAACATAGTTTTAATCAGCACGATAGCTTCTGTAATTACAATTGCGGCCGGAATTGTAATTTTGAAAGAGCTTTCATTAATTTAAAAATAAAATTAAGGGGGTTTTTAATGTCCAAAAAAATTAGTGATGAAGCTGTAAAGAAAAGTACTGGTAAAATCTGGAAACAATGGTTTTCAGCTTTAAATAAAGCAGGTGCAAAAAAAATGGAACATAACAGCATTGCTAAATTGTTACATACCAAATACGGGCTTTCCGGCTGGTGGTCGCAAATGGTAACTGTTCAATACGAACAAGAAATCAAAGGACGTAAAAAACATGAGAAAACAGAAGGATTTCAAATAAGTAAAAGTATAACTATTCCGTTTCCTGTTCTGAAAGTTTTTAACGCGGTTAATACACCGGCAAAAAGGATTATATGGCTAAATGATCCTGGAATTGCAATAACAAAATTCACAAAGAATAAATCGATTCGCGGGAAGTGGGTTGACAGAAAAACTAATATTGAATTTCAGTTTTATCTAAAGGATATTCATAAAACTCAGCTAGTCGTTCAGCACAGTAAAATCAGTTCTTCAACCGAGGCTGAGAAACTAAAGACTTACTGGAGCAAACAATTAAGAAATCTTAAAAACCATTTGGAAAAAATTTAGCATGAAAGTTTTATTAGATCTTTGTGTAGTCCCAATTGGAGTTGGTGTCTCCGTTTCAGAATACATCGCTGCATGTCAACGTGTTTTAAAGGAAGCCGGTTTAAAACATGAAATGCACATGTATGGAACCAACATAGAAGGTGAATGGGATGAAGTTCTGGCTGCCGTTAAAAAATGTCATGAAGTTGTTCATCGGATGGGAGCCCCGAGAATTTCATCTACTATCCGATTAGGAACACGCACTGACAAAAATCAATCGATGGAAGATAAAATTAAAAGTGTTGAACAAAAATTATTTAGGTCATAACTTATTAGATAATTAATAAAAAATTATTGTTGAGAAAATGAAAAGAAAAAAAGAACCAATTGAAGTAATACTAAAACCAATTAATCAGTTTCTTCACCAGGAAGCAAGTGGCGGAATATTATTAATTATATGCACAGTCATTGCACTTGTTTGGGCTAATACTGCTTTTGCACATACTTATCATGAACTCTGGTACACTCATTTTGTCTTGTCCCTCGGAAGTCTTTTAACACTAGATTATTCGATACACCACTGGATAAACGATGGTTTGATGGCAATCTTTTTCTTTACAGTAGGTCTGGAAATTAAAAGAGAATTACTTGTCGGCGAGCTTTCATCTGTTCAAAAAGCTTCTCTGCCGATCGCAGGAGCTTTAGGAGGTATGATCGTTCCTGCAATTCTTTATGCAATTTTTAATACAGGCGGAGAGGGTGCAAGAGGCTGGGGAATACCAATGGCAACCGATATCGCATTTGTAGTTGGAATAATGGCTCTCCTCGGTCCACGAGTCCCATTGACATTAAAAATATTTGTTCTTGCACTTGCCATCGCCGATGACATCGGTGCCGTATTAGTAATTGCAATTTTTTATACAGCAGAAATTTCAACAACAGCTTTAATAATTGCAGCCATTGCGCTTGTTATACTAATAACTTTGAACAGACTTGGAACAAAAAGTCTTATTCCTTACATATTCCTTGGGGTCATTCTTTGGCTTGCATTTCTTAAATCAGGAGTGCACGCAACAATAGCGGGTGTTTTATTAGCTTTTACAATTCCTGCTGTGTCCCGGTACGACACGAATAAATTTTCTGAAAAAGTAAAACAATTAATTAAGAGTTTTGATGAAAAAGGTGATCATTGGAAAAATGTTTTGAACAATTCAGAACGGCAGCACGATGTACTTGCAATCGAAAGCAGCTGCGAAAAGATTTTAACACCTCTTCAAAGATTTGAGCATAATCTTCATCCATGGGTTTCATTTTTTATAATTCCAGTTTTCGCATTGGCTAATGCAGGTGTTACACTTGCTGGATTGGACATATTAGATTCTCTGTTTAGTCCGGTAAGCATCGGGATTATCGCTGGATTATTTATTGGAAAACAATTCGGCATTTTCGCTTTTTCGTTTATTGCAGTAAAATTTAAACTGGCATCTCTTCCTGAAGGTGTTAACTGGAAGAATCTCTATGGTGCAGGAATACTTGCGGGAATAGGTTTTACAATGTCGTTGTTCATTGCAGGTCTGGCATTTAATAATCCTGCACTTCTTGATCTTTCGAAGATTGGAATTTTAACAGGTTCTTTATTATCCGGAGTTGTTGGATTTTTATTCTTGAAAACTTCATCACCGAAAAGTTAATTATCAAATATCATTTTTAGCATTCATTAGGAGACAAAATGTATAAAGTAGTTCTATTACGC
>JBATIA010000279.1:0-1991 GCA_049667415.1 Ignavibacteriaceae bacterium | reverse complement strand
CGGTCTTGCTTTGACAAAGGAATTAGTTGATTTGCATAAAGGAAAAATAGTAGTTGAAAGCGAAGAAGGAAAGGGTTCGACTTTCAGAATAATATTTCCTCTTGGTAAAGATCATTTGAAACCCGATGAGATTTGCGATGAAGAAACAGGAACAGCTATAGAAAAGGGAAAGCTGATTTCCGAACTTGGCGAGTTTTTAGAGAGCAAGATTAAACACAAAGTCGATGATGAAATATCTGATAAGCCAACATTACTGATTGTTGAAGATAATGCTGACGTTAGAAAATATATCAGTATGATTCTTGGAAACGAGTATAGAATATTTGAAGCCAAAGATGGTGAAGAGGGACTGGATAAATCATTTGAATGCATTCCCGATCTTATCATCAGCGATATTATGATGCCGAAGCTGGATGGATTCCAGATGTGCAGCAGATTGAAAACAGATTCAAGAACAAGTCATATCCCGATAATAATGCTTACAGCCAAAGCCACGATGAATGATAAGATAAATGGATTAGAGATCGGGGCAGATGATTACATAATGAAACCATTCGAAGAATCAGAACTTAAAGCCAGAATAAAAAATCTTCTTGAGCAAAGAAAAAGACTGCACGAGCATTTCCGTAAATATGGATTAGTTGAAATAGAAGAAAAAAATATCACTCCGGTTGATCAGCAGTTTTTACAAAACGCCGTTGCACTAATACACCAACACATTTCCGAATCAGAGTTTGGGGTGGAGAAACTTGCAGATAATATGGCAGTAAGCAGATCTTTATTATTTAAAAAGGTAAATGCACTTATTGGGGAGTCACCAAGTGAATTTATCAAACGAACAAGGCTGAACAAAGCAGTCAAGTTGATTGAAAAGAATCACGGAAATATCTCAGAAATAGCTCTTGAGGTTGGCTTCAGCAATCCATCCTACTTTGCCGAATGTTTCAAAAAGCAATTTGGAGTTGCACCCTCGCAGTATCATCAAAGCAAATAAACGGTATGTTCAGCACGATAAACCTGCCTGTCCGGTAGGCAGGCGATGGGGAGAAAGGGAAAAATCTTATAAAAATATTTTTAATTCTGCATCGGATTCATCCTATTCTCAATCGGATTTATCCGATTGGATTAAGCCGAAATCTCCAACAATTAATAACCGTTTCAACGGTTTATACATTTTCAATAAATATTTAATTTGATAAGAAAAAAGAAAAATATATATGTCCAAACATTCCTACAATAAAATCTGGATTCACTTTATCTGGGAAACGCCGAATAAAGAGAAAATTCTTTTAAATGATGCAAGAATTAAGATTTCAAACTTTCTTTTTGATTACTGTAAAGAGAAAAATATTTTTATGAAGATAAACTTTGTTAATGCCGATCACGTACACGCTCTTGTTGATCTGCCAACAGACCTTTCCATTGAAGAGTGTATAAAATTGCTCAAAGGTTCCTCCTCTTTTTACATCAATAAAAACAGGATTACCAAAAATATATTCTCCTGGGGGAAAGGTTATGGAGCTTTTTCTGTTTCTGCTTCACAGCTAAATAATGTTATGGATTATATTAGAAATCAGGAAGAGCACCACAGAGTAAAAAGTTTCACAGAAGAATATCAACTATTCATAAAAAATTATGGAATCGATATTAATGAAAACGATACGGAAAACCGTTGAAACGGTTCCACATTTCTTTTCTTATTTTCATATTTCTACAGGATAAATCCTGTAGAGAGCCGGATAAGTCTCAAAAGGCTTTTCATAGATTCTTGATTTCCACCGGATTCATCCGGTGGGATATGTTGAAAAAAGAATTTCAGTGAACGGATTTAACCGTTTTTGCACTTACCCAAAATCATCAAATTTGCCAACACTTAACAATTGCAAAATGATTTTTTGGTGTTTTGGACCCCTCCGTACACATAATTGATAGTTTTTTACTCATATCTGGTAGATTTCCGCCACCCTAATGTATTACCATATAGTTGAGAA
>JBATIA010000278.1:0-7733 GCA_049667415.1 Ignavibacteriaceae bacterium | reverse complement strand
TTTTAATCCTGATGCATACCCGCTGAATCTTGCATGGTGGAAAGGAACCATTACTGAAGAAGAAATGGCTGAGGAACATCCACTCGAGCTTGAAAGAATAAAAACTAAGGAAAAAAGTAATTCAACTGAAGAAGAAAAAAGTTAGTTGCTCAATCAAATGAAAAAAAATCTTTTAGCTTTATATTCGATTTGTTTATTTCCGCTGACTATTTTATCTCAGTCAAATGATGATTGTCTGATCTGTCACGATGACCCGGGATTTACCGGCAAAGTTAAAGGTAGAACTGTTTCTCTCCATATAAACATAAAATCCTTCTCCGGTTCCGTTCACGGTGATCTTGAATGTATTGACTGCCATTCTGATTACAATCCGGAAGATATTCCTCACAAAACAGAATATTCAAAAGTTAATTGTGGTGATTGTCATTCGGATGTTCAAGATCTTTATGTAGAATGTTTCCACGGCAAAGCAAAAGCTAAGGGAGATCCTTTAGCTCCTCTCTGCCAGGACTGTCATGGCAACCATAATATTCTTCCTGTAAAAGATCACAACTCAGCAGTTGCGCCAATGAAGATACCTTATCTTTGCGGACAATGTCATCGGGAAGGTTCGCCCGTTCAACTTCAAAGAGATATTCCGCAAGATAGGATCCTGGAAAATTATTCTGAAAGTATACACGGGGAAGGGTTACTTCATAAAGGATTGATAGTTTCTGCAACATGCGTATCTTGTCACTCTGCACACAGGATTTTACCTCACACAGATAGCAGATCAACAATCTCCAGACAAAACATTGCAAGCACTTGTTCAGTATGTCATGCAGAAATAGAATCAGTTCACAGGCAAATAATTCGTGGAGAACTGTGGGAAAAACAAGCTCATGTACTGCCTGCTTGTGTTGACTGCCATCAACCGCACGAAATAAGAAGAGTATACTATGATTTTGGAATGGCAGACAAAGACTGTCTGGAGTGTCACGATAATCCAAACATTGTAGCTTCTGATGACGGAAGATCTTTATTTGTAAATTATGAAGAATTAAAAAATTCGAGACATACAAACACAGCTTGCAGTCAGTGCCATACTGAAGTTAATGTATCACATAAACGACCATGTGAAACTATAAAAAGTGGAGTTGACTGCTCCTCTTGTCATGCTGAAATTGGAACCGAATATGCTGTTAGTATGCATGGAACTCTTGTTTCTGAAATGGATCCGAATGCACCATCTTGTAAAGAATGTCACGGAACTCACGGTACCCTGGGCAAAATGAATCCAAAATCTCCGACGTTCGCAATTAATATTCCAAATCTTTGTGGTAAATGTCATCGTGAGGGTGAACAGGCTGCTAATAGATATACAGGAAGCGAAAAGGATATTGTTAATCATTATACTGAAAGTATACATGGCAAAGGATTGCTGAAGAGTGGATTAACAGTAACTGCAACGTGCACAGATTGCCATACAGCTCATAAAGAATTACCACACACAAATCCTGAATCCAGTATCAATCGACACAATATTTCTAGAACATGCGGAACTTGTCACCACGGTATTGAAGATCAATTCGATAATAGCATTCACTCTCCTCTTGTTACAGAAACTGATAAAGAATTGCCAGTCTGTTACGACTGCCATAGTGCACATGAAATTAAACGAGCAGACACAGAAGGATTCAAACTTGAAATTATGAGTCAGTGCGGAAGATGTCATCAACAAATTGCAGAAACGTATTTTGATACTTATCATGGAAAAGTTTCTCAGCTTGGTTACACTAAAACAGCTAAGTGTTATGATTGTCATGGCTCACATGATATTCTTCCGATAAATGATACAAAATCGAGACTAAGCCGAGAAAATGTTGTTGAAACTTGTAAAGCCTGTCATCCGGCAGCTAACAGGCAATTTGCCGGTTATCTAACTCATGCAACTCATCACGATCCAGTAAAATACCCTATCCTATTCTGGGCTTTTTGGGGAATGACGGGGCTGTTAGTGGGAACTTTCTTTATTGCCGGATTGCACACGCTGCTTTGGTTCCCAAAATCATTAGAGTGGAGAAGAAAATTAAAGAAGATTCACGATGATGAAGCTAATTCTAACGAGAATAATTCTGAACCTGCCAACAATAAAACTAATGAAGATAAAGAATGAATCTTAAAGATAAATACATATTGAGATTTACCAGGCTGAATCGAGGACTGCACATCTTCATGATTATCAGTTTTCTTATTCTTTCGTTAACAGGTATGAGTTTAAAATTTTCATATACTGGTTGGGCAAAAGTCCTTTCCAAATTATTTGGCGGCTTTGAGTCTGCTGGTTATTGGCACAGGTTTGCAGCTGTTATTATGATCATCGTTTTTAGTCTTCATCTTATCGACCTTGTTCGTCTTAGAAGAAAAGAATTTGGTTCCTGGAAAGCATTACTGATTGGGAATAATTCTATGCTATTTAATAAGAAGGATTGGCAGGATTTTAAGAACTCACTGAAATGGTTTATTGGAAAAGGTGAAAGACCAGAATATGGAAGATGGACATACTGGGAAAAATTTGATTACTTTGCTGTTTTCTGGGGAATGTTTGTAATTGGTTCAACTGGAATGACACTCTGGTTTCCGGAGTTCTTTACTAATTTTATCCCCGGTTGGGTGATTAATGTAGCAACAATTATTCATAGTGATGAAGCACTGCTTGCAACAGGATTTATTTTCACAATACACTTTTTTAACACACACCTTCGTCCTGAAAAATTTCCAATGGATATAGTTATTTTTTCAGGAAGAATTCCTCTCAACGAATTTAAATTAGACAGACCTGACGAATATAAAGAAATGGTAGAAAAGGGAGAGCTGGAAAAATATATAGTAGAACAGTATCCTCCCATTGTTATTAGAGGAATGAAAATATTCGGCTGGACAGCGCTTATTATTGGTTTCAGTATTGTCATCTGGATTATCTATGCGATGATTTTCGCATATAGATAATTATATTTGACTATATATATTTAAATAATAACTTTCACTTATGCGGCGATTTTTTCCATCTTACGTTTACAATCCGATTACATTTTCTGGTGCTGGTTTAGCAGGACTTAGCTTCGGATTAATTATCTTCCTCACAATACTTGAATTCCTTTCTCCCGAAACAAAACCCTACATGGGAATAATTACTTTTATAATTCTTCCCGTGTTTCTGCTCATTGGAATATTTTTATTGGTCTTTGGAATGTTAAGGGAAAGAAGAAGATTAGAAAAAGGTCTGCTCCGTAAAAAAAGATTCATGATAATTGATCTTAATGATTCAAAGCAAAGGAGATTCATCGGTTTATTTTCGGCGGGTGCAATCTTATTACTTTTTATGTCTGCATTCGGTAGTTACAAGGCTTACGAATTTTCCGATTCAGATGAGTTTTGCGGGGAAATGTGTCACACAGTTATGGCTCCCGAATATACTGCATATCTTTCATCACCACATTCCAGAGTTGGCTGCGTAACTTGTCACATCGGTTCTGGCGCTACGTGGTTTGTTCGTGCAAAAATATCAGGTGCGTACCAGGTTTACTCTGTATTGTTCAATAAATATTCTAAACCCATTCCAACTCCGGTTCATGATTTAAGACCTGCTGAGGGAACCTGTGAACAATGTCATTCACCCCAGCATTTCTTTAGTGAAATAAGAAGAGAGTTTAATTATTACTTGTATGATGAAAAAAATACTAAGTCATCATTAAGTATGTTATTGAAAATAGGTGGCGGGAATATTGAGCTTGGTAAAGCTGAAGGAATTCACTGGCATATGAACATTGATAATAAAATTGAATACATCTACACCGATGAAATAAGAGATAGCATTCCATGGGTAAAACAAACTAGTTCGGATGGAACTGAAAAAATATTTAAGAGAAGAAATTATAAGGGTGATTTTTCCAAACTTCCTAAAGAAAATTTACGAACAATGGATTGTATTGACTGCCATAACCGTCCTTCACACATCTATCATCCATCAGATAAATCAGTTAACCTATCTATGTCGCTTGGCAGAATTGATGAGACTCTTCCATATATAAAAAGTGTTGCAGTAAATGCGTTAGAGGAGAACTATTCAACAAAAGAAAATGCATTAGACAGCATTAGTTATACAATAAATGACTTCTACTATAAAAACTATCCTGCGATTTCTGAATCAAAGCAAGAAAACATTTCTCAATCAATTGAAGAAATCAAAAAAATATACGATCGTAATTTTTTCCCGAGTATGAAAGTTAGCTGGAGAGGATTCCCTAATCACATTTCTCATCTTTATGACTCAGGTTGCTTCCGCTGTCACGACGGAGAACATTTTACTGATGATGGAGAAATGATCAGAAGAGACTGCAACTTATGTCATACCATAATTTCTCAGACTACAATCGACGGCAGAAATTTAGTTTCAATGAGTGGAATTGATTTCGTACATCCCGAAGATCTTGGAACAGATGTAAAAGATTTGATTTGTGTTGAATGCCACGCACGCAAATAATCTCGGCTAAGTTTATTAGTTATTTCGTTTTTTAAAAATTATATTGCTATAATAAGACTAACGATTGTCTATCAGTTATTATTTATCAGTAGCAAATATACTGAAGGGTAACTATAATGAACTTTCTCTGTTGTGATCATTCAAATAAATTTGTGTATATGGTAAGCATTCTGATGCTTAACTTTATCAACGCCGTGGGAGCTTTATGAAGAATAATCATTCCGAAAATTCAAATCAAACTAATAAAAGCAAACGCCGAGACTTTTTAAATATGCTCCTTGGCGGAGGATTTTTTGCCTGGCTTGGCGCACTTTTCTTCCCGGTTTTAAAATACCTTGATCCACCAAAAGTGGAAGAGGTAAAGGTATCAAATGTAAAAATTGGTGCTGTCGAAGATATGGAGAAAGACAGCGGCAAGATTATCAAGTTTGGAAACAAACCAGTAATCGTAATAAGAAAAGCTACAGGTGAATACATTGCTTTCGGCGGAGTGTGTACCCATTTAGATTGTATTGTTCAGTATAGAAAAGACTATGGTCAAATTTATTGCGCTTGTCACAATGGAAGGTACGACTTAAACGGAAGAGTTGCGAGTGGTCCACCACCTGCTCCACTTACAAAGTTTGGTGTAACAATTAAGAACGACGAAGTGATCGTATTCCAGGAGGCAACCTGATGGCACCAAATGAGAAAAAAAAGAGTGGCAAAATTTTTAACTGGCTTGATGAAAGATATGATCTGTCCGGTTTAATTGAATTTGCTAAAAAGAAATCTGTTCCAAAATTCCGCGAAACCATCTGGTACTATTTCGGTGGAATTGCCCTGCTTCTTTTCGTCGTACAGGTCATCTCAGGAATTTTGCTTCTGATGTATTACAAAGGGACAGAGGATCTGGCTTTTGAAAGTGTTCATTTTATTTCAACTAAAGTTAGTTTTGGATGGCTCATTCGTTCGGTTCATAGTTGGTCTGCAAACTTAATGGTGCTTTCAGTGTTCATTCATATGTTCTCTGTTTACTTTTTGAAAGGATTCAGAAAACCTCGCGAACTTACATGGTATACTGGTTTTGGCTTGTTGGCAATATCAATGGCGTTTGGTTTCAGCGGTTATTTACTGCCCTGGAATGAGCTTGCTTTTTTTGCTACAAAGGTTGGAACTGACATCGTTGGAGAGGTGCCATTAATTGGTGAACCAATTTTGATTCTTTTAAGAGGCGGTGAGGATGTAACAGGTGCAACTCTGTCAAGATTTTTTGGTTTTCACGTTGCCATATTCCCAGGAATATTTGTAGTTCTTCTGACACTTCATCTTCTTATGATTCAACGTCAGGGAATTGCAGAACCGGAAGACTATAAAAATCTTCCCGCAAACGAAAAGAAAACAATTCCTTTCTTTCCAAACTTCGCAATGCGTGAACTTCTGATTTGGTTAATTGTTATAAATATTCTGGCTATACTGGCTGTATTCTTTCCGTGGGAACTAGGCGTTAAAGCTGATCCGTTTTCTTCGGCACCTGTTGGAATTAAACCTGAATGGTATTTTCTGTTTATGTTCCAGGTATTCAAATTCCTGCCTGGTGAAATTCTTTTTCTGCCCGGTGAATTTGTAGGGATTGCACTATTCGGCATCGGAATACTTCTTTGGGCAATAGTACCTATATGGGATAGAAAAACTTCAAAAGGTGAAAAGAATACAGGACTAACTTACTTCGGAATTTTTGTGATAATATTCATAGTTGTTTTCACCATTCTTGGTTATATATTGGATTAGGAGACAGATATGAAAAACAAAATAAAATATTTCTTATCAGCGGTTATGTTTCTAATCCTCACAACAAACTTTATTAATGCACAATCTGTTGATGAGTGTTTCAAATGTCACATTGATATTGATGATGCAAAGGCGATTTTATATAAAGCAGACATCCATCATTTAAAAGGAATTACATGTGCAAGTTGTCACGGAGGTGATTCATCTACAGATGATATGGACGTAGCAATGAGTAAGGAAAAAGGATTCATCGGGGTACCTTCCAGAGCTAACAGATACCAGGTATGTTCAAATTGTCATTCAGATGAAGATAAAATGAAAAATTATGGTTCAAATCTGCCAACAGACCAATATGAAAAATTAAAAGTCTCCGTTCACTATCAGCCAAGCTATAATAACCAGGGACCAATAGTTGATTGCATCACCTGCCACAGTGTGCACGACATTAAAAAAGTGAATGATGCCGCTTCAAAAGTTTATCCGACGAAAATAACTTCATTGTGCGGCAGTTGCCATAGCAGTGCTGAATTTATGAAACTTTACAACCCGGCTTTACCGATAGACCAGGTAGCGAAATACAGAACAAGTATTCACGGCAAACTAAATGCAAACGGCGATCCTAATGCTGCTGAGTGTGCAAGCTGTCATGGTTCGCACGAAATTCAGCCGGTTAAGGATTCACGTTCACTTGTGTATGCAACTAATATTCCTTCTGTGTGTGCTAACTGCCACAGCGATGCCAAATTAATGTCAAAGTATAAAATACCTACAGATCAATATGATAACTTTGTGTCCAGTGTTCACGGTGTTGCTCTGTTGGAAAAAGGAGATTTAAGTTCTCCATCATGTAACGATTGTCATGGAAATCATGGTGCAGTGCCGCCGGGAGTAGAATCAATCTCAAAAGTATGCGGGACCTGTCACGTTTTAAACATGGAACTATTTGAGCAAAGCCCTCATAAAAAAGCTTTTGATGAAAATGATTTTCCTGAATGTGAAAGTTGTCACGGTAATCATCTTGTAAAACAAGCTACAGATGCAATGGTAGGGACACAGAAACCAGCAGTATGTGTTGAATGCCATAGTGCTGAAGATGACAACAAAGGTTATATAGTTGCTGGGGAGATGAAAGAATTGATTGACAGCCTGAAAACAGAAGATTCAGAAACAAAAATAATTCTTGATGAAGCCGGTCAAAAAGGAATGGATGTTTCGGATGCAGAATTTTCACTTAAAGATGTAAGACAGGTTCTTATTCAATCACGCACAACCATTCACGCTTTTAACCTGGATAAATTCAAAGAGCAGGTTGATGAAGGATTTACAATTGTTAATAAGGCTAAGATAAGCGGTGAAGAAGCAATTGATGAGTTTTATTACAGAAGAATTGGTCTTGGTATTTCAACCATTCTTGTAACTTTATTGGTGATTGGTTTATATA
>JBATIA010000277.1:0-5676 GCA_049667415.1 Ignavibacteriaceae bacterium | reverse complement strand
CAATGGGTCTTCCGTGAGGGCAAACATAAGGCATGGAAGTAGCAAAAAGCTGATCAATCAATATTCTCATAGCTCTTTCATCAAGTTTATCGCCAGCTTTTATTGCAGTTTTACATGAATAAGATTTAGCAAGATTATCTTTTTGTTCAAGATGTTTTTCTCTTTCATTATGTGAATACTCTTCAAGTAAGTCGAAAAGAACTTGTTCTTCATTTCCTTTTCTCACGTCATCCGGAACTCCTTCTATCTTAACTATATCCTTAGCAGAAAATTTCAATTGAAAACCAAGTCGACTTAAGTAAGGTTCAAGCTCTTTCAATAGTGCAATTCTTGCTGCGTCCACTTTAACTTTTTTAGGGAAAAGGAGCTGCTGTGAAAAAGGGATATCGGTTTCCAGCCTGTTCAATGCTTTTTCATACAAAATTCTTTCGTGGGCAACATGCTGATCAATTATCATCAACCCTGATTTAATCTGAGAAAGAATATATTTGTTATGAAGCTGTATAATAAACGGTGATTCTTCAGATTTTTCCACCGTTGCTTTATCAATTTTTTCATGCGGAATTTCTTTCTGTTCATCTCCGCTGAAAGGTTTTGAAATTGTATTGATATCTGATTTAATAACAACATCGTCAGTGATGCTGCCGAACAATAAATCAATTTCCTCATCAGAATATCTTTTGATTTCAGGCTTATATCTCTCCCGGTTTGGTCGATCGGTAAAGTCTCCTTTATTTACCGTTTGAAATTTATTCACAACTAATTTTTCTTCAGATGAATCTTCTTCACTAAAGACCATCGATGGCACGAGATCATGTGAACCAAGACTTTTTCTTACGACTGAAAGAATAAAATTGTAAACGTCTTTCTCATCATCAAACTTTGCTTCAAGCTTTGAGGGATGAATATTCACATCGATTCTTTCGGGGTCAATTTCAAGATAAAGAAGAAAGAAAGGGTAGTCACCCTTCTCAAGAATATTTTCGTATGCTGTGAAAACTGCATGGTTAATATTTTTGTTTATAATATATCTTGTATTTAGAAATAAATATTGCTCTCCTTTGCTTTTCCTTAAAAGACTTGGCTTTCCCACATAACCATTAACACTCATAAAATCTGTTTTTTCCTCAACGGGTATCAATGCATCAGGCATATTTTCTGCAAATACCTGTCTGACTCTTTCCTCTAAAGAACCAAACGGAAAATCAAAGACAAGATCAACTCCATTAAAAAGCTTAAATGTTACCGAAGGATGACTAAGTGCAATTCGATTAAAAGCATCAACGATATGCTTGAATTCAGTAGTATCTGTTTTAAGGAACTTTCTTCTTGCGGGAACATTAAAGAAAAGATTTTTAATTATAACACAGGTTCCCTTCGGGAAAGATCCTTTATCGACTTTAAAGTTTCCCGCTTCATCATTTTTAATAAAAGTGCCGATCTCATCTTCTCTTGTTTCGCTTCTGATTTCTATCTGGCTAACTGAAGCAATTGAGCTTAACGCCTCACCTCTGAATCCAAGTGTTTTGATAGCTTCCAGATCCTCAAATGCTTCAATTTTACTTGTTGCATGCTTTTGAACACATAGTACAAGGTCCTCTTCATTCATTCCCAACCCATCGTCGCATACCTGAATGAAATTCTTGCCCGCCCTCTTGATGATAACCTCAATACTCTTAGCACCTGCATCAATAGAATTTTCCATCAGTTCCTTAACAACGGATTCAGGTCTTTGCACAACTTCTCCAGCAGCAATTTTGCTGGCAATGTTCTCAGGTAATATTTTAATTCGTTTTCCCATGTTTCCTAATGTATTTTACAATCTCAAACTGTTCTCTATCTTCAGAGGAAACTTTTTGCCATGTATCAGATTCAAATTCCGGAAAAAATACATCACCTTCAGCTTCAAATTTCATAAAAGATAAAATCATTTCATCTGCTATCGGCAGAGCTTGCCTGTAAATTTCTCCACCTCCAATAATGAAAGCTTTTTTATAATCCTCAGATTCGCAGTAGCCGATTGATTCTTCTATTGAATGAAACACTTTAATTTCTTGAAAGTCTACAATAAAATCTTTGTTTCTAGTAATAATTATGTTTTCTCTTCCCTTTAACGGTTTACCCAGAGTTTTAAAAGTCTTTCTTCCCATGATCACCGGCAAACCTAAAGTAGTCCGCTTAAAATGCTGAAATTCTTCTTTTACATGCCAGGGCATTTCTCCATTTGATCTTCCAATAACCCTATTGCTGGCTATAGCTGAAATTATTACAATCCTCAAACAGCAACCTCAAATGTAATCTTATCATGGTATTGGTAATTAACTAACTCAAAATCCTCAAACCGCAATTCGTCAAGTGGTTTATTTGCAATTTTGAGTTGAGGTAGTGGTAGTGGTTCTCTTTTAAGCTGTTCTTTTAGACCTTCAAGATGATCATATTTTTCTGTTTCAGTTCCTTTTTCACCAACATAAATATGAGCATCAACAATAGTGTGCGCAAACTGACCAAGCTTAAGCCCAACTTGTTGAGCGATCACTTGCGTAAGCAATGAATAAGCAGCAAGGTTGAAGGGAATTCCAAGTGCAATATCACCTGATCTTTGAGTAAGATGGCAATTTAGTTTTCCATCGTTCACATTAAATACATAAGAATAGTGACATGGAGGCAACTTGCTGGTAGTAGCATTTCCCGGCTCCCAGGCAGAAATTACAAGTCGTCTACTATTCGGGTTTCTTTTTATCTCATCAATCACATATTGAATCTGGTCAATTTCCTTAACAACCCATTCACCATTTTTATTTTTCTGAGCACTTGGAAAATGTCGCCAATAGTATCCATATGCTGTTTCAAGAACACCGTTCTCATCTGCCCAGGCATCCCAGATTTTTGTATACTGTCTTAAATTACGAATATGATTTTCTCCGGATAAATACCATAAGACTTCGTGAAGAAGAGATTTCCATTGCATTTTTTTAGTGGTTAACAAAGGAAAGCCCTCGCTCAGATCGACTTTGTAAAAGGCACCAAAGTAAGATATGGTATCAACCCCGGTTCGGGTTTTCTTTCTAATCCCTTTATCAATAACATTTTGTACAAGATCAAGATATTGCTTCATTTAGATAAACTTTTAATAGTAGTGAGAATGATTTTGAGGCTAATTTAGCAATTTTTTATGACGTGATAAAATATCAAAAGTTTAACTCTTTAAATATTCTACTGCATGCTTTCTTTAGTCCTTCCTGATAATTGGCAATTGAGCTGGACTGATTCTCGAAATATCTATTTAACCTGATTGGGATAACATTCTTTGGAAGACAGGAAATAGAATCTTTGCTTATCTTTCCACACACTAAAAATATCGTTTTCACACTGGAACTAAACGTCTCAATTAAAACACCTGCTCCCTTTCCTGAATTAGATTGATGGTCATATGCTCCCTCACCGGTGATTAGATAGTCAACTGAATCCAGATATTTTTCAATTCCAAGGTGATGCATTATGAATATGGATGAATGAATCGAGTAAGTTTTATAGAAGATTTGAAAGGCAGCAGGAATCCCACCTCCAGCACCCGATAATTTATCAGAAGAAACCACTAATCCATTATATTCAAATAAGTTCAACAAATGATTGAAATCCTTTTCAAGAATTGAAATCGTATCCTCACTAGCTCCTTTTTGTCTACCAAAGACTTGAATTCCACCCTCCTCTCCAAGTAATGAATTGGTTACATCAACAAGGGGAACTATTTTAAAAGATGATTTCACTGGCTTATATTCAATTCTTTTTGCCAGTTGGAAATTTCCCGGGATCACGTTTAATTCTTTACCGTCAGAATTTAAAAGCTTAAGACCTAATTCAGCCATCATTCCTATTCCCATATCAATTGTAGCCGTACCCCCTATACCAATATAAACCATCTCAACTTCAATTTTTCCTTTTTGAACATCATCCTCAAGCTTTAACAATAATTCCCCTAATCCTTTTGAAGAAAGTTTTAAGGGATTCCTATATGAAACAGGAACTACCCTTAACCCGAGCACTTCTGCTGATTCAATATAGATCTCTTTCCTTGATTCAATATATAATACCGGACATTTAAATATTGATTCATCGTATGTAGTGGAAATAAAGTATTTCCTCATTTCCCCACCAAAATAATATCTGCAAACATTCAAAAAACCATCTCCCCCATCTGATATCGGCTTAGATATAAGTTCTGCATTCTTTAAAACGGTCAAACTATCTCTAATTAACTTAGCTATTGTAACAGAATCTGAACACTCCTTAAAGCTATTAGGTGCAATGAGGATTTTAGATTTCTTACTCATCGATTATCAAAACGGTTTATTTAGTTATATTATAGTAAGTTTTTTGCAACAATTATTATCCAACATACGTAATGTGATAAATATTTAGAAAGAATATTATAAAGACTCCGGAACCAAATATAATCGAAAATAATATCTTTCCTCGGTTCAAATTGTCCTTACTATGGGCAATCATTCTAATTGGAATTATTTTGCGTTTTTACTTCCAGACGGGTCATGTGTTCTCAGACGATGCTTACTACTCATATCTAAGTTACACTATGTTAAATGGGAACTTTACTGCTGATTATTTAGGATATCCAGTTTTTCCGCTAAGATTTGCGTTCATTGGGTTAACATCTCTTTCAATGGAGATTTTTGGAATAACAGAATCAGCGACATTGATTTTTCCATTTATTTTCTCGGTCCTAAATATTGTACTGACATACAAACTTTCTCGTCTCTTCACTGAAAACTATAGAGTTGCCCTCTTTGCTGCATTCCTGATGGCCTTCTTTCCAACGGATGTGATATTTTCAACAATTGCTTTTCCTGATCTCATTAACGTGTTTTTCATAAATCTCGGTATTTACTTTCTACTAAAATCCTACTTTCAGAAAAAGAATTATTGGGCATTTATAGGTGGGATTTCTTTTTTTCTATCTATGCAGTTCAAAGAAAATATTTATAACACTTCTATTTTACTCATTATACTTTTTACTTATTTTCTGGCACAAAGAAGACAACTAAATCCGCAGCTATTTATTGGATTGCTATTTATCGCAACTAACTTTCTTACAGAAGGATTTGCTTATCTCCTTCTGCACAATGATTTCTTAGACCGAATAACCGAAACAAATATAAACTACAATTACAGCTACTACGATTTCTTCCCTTATACCGCACAAGAACTATCAACCTCAAAAAATTATTTAAGGAATCTATTTGACCAGATATTTTTAATAAACGCCAAATCAATATTCTTCCGAAGGTTTTATTTATTCCTTCCAATTGTTGCTGCAATACAAGCTTATTCTGGTTTAAGAAAAAAGGAACACACTCTTCTCGTTTATTGGTTTGTAGGAACAGTTATTTTATTAATAGGATTTACAACTTCATTTATTGAGTACAAACCACTGGATTTATCCCGAAGCTGGTATATTTACCCGGTTTTAATGCCGATGATAATTCTTGCCGCAACTTTTATAAATCGTTTCTCTGGACTTATCAGGAATGGATTAATTGTTATCTATGTTTTGGGCAGTTTAATTATGTGTTTTGAATATGAGAACTTTTTTGATAAAGAAAATCTGAATCAATTTAAAAGTTTTCTCAGAAAAAATCCATCGAAGATGATTTATACCGA
>JBATIA010000276.1:0-2418 GCA_049667415.1 Ignavibacteriaceae bacterium | reverse complement strand
TCTTGGAATAGCTGCTTACTATGAAGTTACAAGAGATACACTTTCTCTTTACTGGTTGATGCAAGGATATCAGCATCTTGAAGATTATTACTGGGACTCACGTCTGGCATATCATGGTTATTTTGATAAAACAGATTTTAATAATCTGAATGCTCGTGATAAAAGTTTCAATGCTACTGTCGATGCTATAACAACTCATCTTTTATATCTCTATCTAATGACCAAAGAAGAGGTGTATAAGAATAGATTACAAGAACTTGCAGAAGAGATAAAACAACATCTTGCTGGAAGTATGCCTCAGCAAGCAATTGGCTTTGTAGAAAGTTTCGATTCTGACTGGAATTGGAATAACAATGTAACCATGACAATAATGGGACACGTTCTGAAAGCTGGCTGGTGCTTGGCAAGAATTAATCAACTAATACCAGATACAAGCTATATAAGTTCCGCAACGTATTTTATTAATGATGTCTGGCAAAATGGATATGACCACGTATATGGGGGACCGTATAAAGATTTTAATAGAATAACGGGTGAAATGTTATTATGGGGATTGCAGGATTCAACAAAAGCCTGGTGGCAGATGGAACAGGCTATTGTTGCTGGATTTCAAATGTATGATATTACCAGGGAAAGTTGGTACCTGCAGATGGCAGATGAAACAATTATTTTTTTTATGAACTATTTTGTCGATCACCAAAATGGTGAAGTATATGCAGACCGTACACGTTACGGCGGATTTGCATGGAATGAAGCAAAAGGCAGTTCCGGAAAATCAGGATACCATTCAATAGAAACCGGCTATTATGCATATATTTATGGAAATTTATTCTATACCTATCAACCAGTTGTACTGAATTATTATTTTGAACCGCTTCAATCAAACCGCGAAATTTTGTTATCACCCCTTGCCATCAAAGACAGCAACTTAATTGTTAGTGGTGTTTTACTTGAAGGACAGACTTATTCTAATTATGATCCATTAAGTCGGGTTCTTAATCTTCCCGCAGGTGTAGGTGGACAATTTGAGATTACATATGAACGAACTAATATTAATAGTATATCCGAGCCAATTGCTTCAATTGAGGGATTTGAATTATATCAGAACTATCCAAATCCATTTAATCCCAGTACTAGAATAAAATTCACCATTCCCTCTGTCATTGCGAGTGGAACGAAGCAATCTCAGAATGTTTTTCTAAAAATATACGATATCCTCGGCAATGAAGTTTCAACTCTTGTTAACGAAGAAAAACAAGCTGGTACCTATGATATTTTATTTGATGGCAGCACTTTACCAAGTGGAGTCTATTTCTACCAGTTAAGGGCAGATGGATTTGTTGAAACGAAAAAAATGATTTTGATGAAATAATTTAAATTTATCCTTACACTTGTTTTTACCACTTACCGATTAACACGAAATTTTTATGGATTACTCTTTTCTTTATTTTCCTTCAGATAATTTTAAATCAAAAAGAGTCTTAGATTTTCTTCCATTAATTAGCATCCAGAATTAATAATGAAACCAAATCTTCTTTTCATAAACTCAATTACAATTTACGGCGGTGGTGAAGTATGGATGCTCTCAGTAATGAGAGAACTTTCTAATCGAGGATATAAAGTTACCTTGGTTTGTAAACCTGAAGCTGAAATAATCGGGCATGCAAAAAAAGAGGGGATTGAAGTATTCCCAATGAGAATTGCCGGTGATTTTGACCCATTGTCAATCTTCAAAATCATTAATATTTATAGAAAAGGAAAAATTGATATTGTCGTTGCAAATGTTGGTAAGGATATTCGGCTTGCAGGACTTGCAGCAAAATTCGCTTCCAATGTTTCTGTAATTGCCCTTCACCAGGTGGATAGCGAAATAAAAAATAATTTACGCTATCGAATTACTTACAACTCTCTTGCAAAGTTGATCGTGGTTAATTCTTTTTCTACAAAAAATACTCTATTGAAAAGTGCACCTTGGCTGATGGACGAAAAAATTAAGGTGGTTTACCACGGAATTGATTCTGAAAAATACAAAGAGAGAAACACTACAGATTTACGAAGCCAGTTAGGATTATCACAAGCCGATTTGATCATAGGATTTGTTGGAAGGCTTAGTGTTCAGAAGGGCATAAAGTATATGCTGGATGCCTTCAGGTTAATTGCTGAAAAATATAAAAATGTTCACCTTGTCATTGCCGGAAGTGGTGAACTGGAAGGAATGATAAAAGAAGTTGTAACAAAGTTTAATCTTGAAAATAGGATTCACCTGCTTGGTTTCCGAAAAGATATTCCGAATTTAATGATGACATTCGACATCTTTTTGCTTCCTTCCTTGTGGGAAGGATTCGGAATTGTTTTAATAGAGGCGATGGCAGCGGGGAAACCTGTAGTTGCAACCAGCACAAGCAGTATACCTGAGAT
>JBATIA010000275.1:0-6603 GCA_049667415.1 Ignavibacteriaceae bacterium | reverse complement strand
ATCTCAAGCAGCGCATCCCGCTCAATAGTCTTTGCTATAATTGCTATAGCACTTCTAAGTTTAATAATAGGAATATTTGTAAGAAGGTGGGTTGAAAAACCGGTTAATGAACTTGTTACTGCTACCGAGCAGGTTGGAACTGGAAATTTAAATTATTTAATTAAAGATTTGGGCTCGGATGAATTGGGATTGCTGGCAAAATCTTTTAACAATATGACTCAAAAACTTGCCGAAGCAAGGATACAGCTTTTTCAATCCGATAAAATGGCCTCACTGGGTCGGCTTGCTGCCGGTGTTGCTCATGAAATTAACAATCCACTTACAGCAGTATTAACTTATAGTAGTTTTTTACTGAAGAGAATTAAAGATAATCCTCAATTAGAGGAAGACTTGAATGTAATTGTTAGAGAGACCAAACGAAGCAGGGAGATAGTAAAAAGTTTATTGGACTTTGCCCGGCAGTCAGTACCTAAAAAAAGCAATGCAAACATTAATGAGATTATTAATAGTGCTATATCGGTGGTTGATAATCAACTAGCTATGAAACAAATAATGCTTGAAAAAAATCTGGATGAAAATTTGCACAAAATAAAAATTGATTCTAACCAGATGCAGCAGGTTTTTATCAACCTTTTAGTAAATGCTTCAGATGCAATAGATAAAAAAGAAGGCAAAATTTCAATAACTTCCAAAATAGTAAATCTCTCAGCTTATGGAACGTTACAAATAAAAAGTGCCGTTTGTTCTAAAAGGCATTCCCTGGTTGATGAGGAAGAAAAAATTGATAGCGTGCCTACAATTAAATTGAAAGTGACAAGTAATGGCGATGAAGGATATTTAAATGTAGACCCTATTTATGGAAAGAAAAGGGATAATTATAAAATAAAAATAAAAAACACAGCTAACGTTCAGGTATCTTGTCCCAAATGCAATATATCTCTTTTAGAAAAAGATACTTTCTGTCCAAAGTGTAAGTCATCTATTTACTCATTCGAGGTGCCACCGAAAGGAATGTTTGAAAAATGTATAAATCCAAAATGTGATTGGCAGCGATGGGCATCAGTTGATGAAGTAGGATTCAGAGATTTTCTTGAAGTAAAAGTTTCCGATACTGGTTGCGGAATTAGCAAAGAAAACATCCCTAAAATTTTTGAGCCTTTCTATAGTACTAAAGGTCAAAAAGGAACGGGGCTCGGGTTGGCTGTTATTTGGGGAATAATAGATAACCACGACGGTACAATAAGCGTAGAGAGTGAACTAAATAAGGGAACAACGTTCACAATATTATTACCAGCAGATAACCATATATCTTAAATGTATGGCTAAAGCTGAAAAAATATTAGTTATCGATGATGAGCAGGTAATACTTGATGCTGTTTCACGAATAGTATCTGCCAAGGAAATTAAAGTTGACGTTGAGACAAATGCTAAGAATGCATTAAAAATGCTTTCACAAAAAGATTATTCACTTGTTTTATGTGATATACTGATGCCGGAGATGGATGGATTTTCAGTGTTGGAAGAGATACAAAGCCGAAAAGTAAATATTCCGGTGATAATGATTACTGGTTATTCGACTGTCGAAAATGCGGTTAATTCTCTTTATAAAGGTGCGATTGATTTCATTGCAAAACCCTTTACTTTCGAAGAGCTGGAAAGTGCAATTAATCGGGGTCTTGAATACAGTAGAGTGCAAAAAAGAGCTGAAGAAGCAAAGTCTCAAAAAAATGCTGGAGCTGTCACCTTTGTGCCGTGTCCCCCAAAATATTATCGATTAGGATATTTGAGCTGGATAAATCTTGAATCCGAAGGAATAGCTACTCTGGGTGCGACCAGTCTGTTTTTAGAAACAATAAAGGAATTAAAAAATATTGAACTAATGAATATTGATGATTTACTTATTCAGGGAAATTCCTGTGCAAATTTTATTACAAATGATGAGCTGGTCCATCATTTTCTTTCACCTATTGGGGGAAGGATTATTGAGCGTAATGAAATTTTATCAAACGAAATTACATTAATGGAAAAAGACCCATATTTTAAAGGGTGGATTTATAAAATAATCCCCGCTGATTTAGAACATGATTTGAGATTTCTTGTGTCCTGTGCTTCTGACAGGATGTAGAAAAAAAATTAAATATACTTTCAATTATAGATTGAAAAAATTTTAACCGGGAGAAACAATGGCACTATTTATTTTAGCTGTAATTATCTTCATCATTGCAGATATAACAATCAGATATATCGCAAAACGTATTCAGGAAACAAAAGCACAGCAGGAGAGAGAGGAAGTCTTAAAAGAAAGTCTCAAGCTTGACTTTACCCGGGAAGCAAAAACTCTTAAGCGAGCAGAGATTGAAGATCCGAAGGCAAGAATTTTATGTGTTGATGATGAAGCAGTTATTCTAGATAGCTTTAGGAAAATCCTGGTTCTTGATGGTTACGCCGTTGACACTGTTGAAAACGGGAAGGAAGCACTTGGTTTAATTCAAACTCATTCTTATGATTTTGTTTTTACTGATCTTAAAATGCCTGAAATGGATGGAGTAGAGGTTACAAAAGCAGTTAAGCATATTCGCCCGGATATAGACGTAATTATTATTACCGGCTATGCTACCGTTGAAACTGCTGTAGAATGTATGAAATACGGTGCGATGGATTATGTGGAGAAACCTTTTACAGAAGATGAACTGCTGGAATTCATTAAAAAATCCCACATTAAGAGAGAGGATAAAATAAGTAAAACGCTGAAACCGAAAGTTCAAATTACTCAATTCAAGGAAACCGGTGGAGCAAAAAGTCCTGAGTTTCAAATACCCGGAGGGGTTTTTATTTCCAATGGACATTGTTGGGCAAATGTTAGTGAAGATGGATCTGTTAAGGTTGGTTTAGATGACTTTGCAAAAAAAGTAATTGGGAAAATTGATGCGGTTGAATTACCAAACCTAGGAATGACCGTTAAAAAAGGTCAGTCGTTGTTTACAATAGAGCAGGGAACGAGAAACATTTCATTTAAATCTCCGGTTAGCGGTAAAGTCAAAGAAGCTAATAAATTCATTAATGAAGAAATTGATTCACTAAATGTTACTTCGTACGACCAAAACTGGATTTGTGAAATAGACGCAGATGAGCTTGATTCAGAGATTCCATCTTTGAAAATTGGTAAGTCTGCAGTTTCATTTTACCAGGAGGATATTGAAAGACTTCAGGCGTTAAAGAAGAAAACTAAAACTAGCAAAGATGCCGAACTTGAGCCAGAAGGTGTAATATTCGCTGGCGAAATGGAAAAGCTTGACGATATCAGCTGGAAGCGCTTCAGCGAGGCTTTTTTTGAGAAATAGTTAACGGTCTAGCCTATGAGCCTACATATTAGCTTATATTCTTTGTTTTATGCCTGTTTTAAGCATCACTCAAGCTTTTGCTAACTTGTAATCAAAACTGAATTCCTACCATCTCCTAATTTTTTAATTGCAACTTGATGCTTCTTTAAAAAAAAAGTGTTAAGTTTATAGGTACGTTCTACAAATGAGGGCTTTTAAGTCAATTCCAATATGACTGAATCAATTGCGAAACAAAATCATTTCTATAAAGAAGAAAAAATCTTCCTAATTATATTCACATCAATTAATCGGAGGTTCAAATGAACAAAAAACTACTTTCACTACTTCTCTCTTTTATAATTCTGGGCTTTATGTCAAGTTTTGCCCAGGAAGAAGAGGCAGAAGATATTCAGTCATTTATGAATCCTGCTTACGAGCAGTTTACAGGAAATAGCATTTTTGATTCCCAACCACTCTATAACTCACCCTGGGAATGGTTACATCAGACTCCGCAGGGTAATACTCTTCGTTGGGTTAAAATGTGGGATGCTAATACATGGTACGCTGCAGGTTTTGGCGGTACTTTTATGAAAACAACCGATGGTGGTACTAGCTGGTTCGTGAATAAAATTGTCAACGGAGTGTCATCAACCGGTGCAAACGAAATTATTTATGACGCATTCTTTTTAGATATGAATACAGGTTTCGTTGGCGGAGGCAGCGGCGGTGTTTGGGGTACAACTGATGGTGGATTAACATTTGATTCGCTACAAAATTTCTCAATAACTGCATCAGTTTACGATATTTATTTTGTTAACGATACCTTGGGTTTTGCTGCTGGAACCTCTTCAATGCTAATTCAAAGAACAACGGATGGTGGAGTAACATGGACTGGTATTAATCCTCCAAGTGGAACGTACTATACTGTTTTTGCTTGGGATGTAAATAACATCATTGCAGGATCGACTTCAGGTAATGTTAGAAAAACAACTGATGGCGGAACAACTTGGAGCACTATAAATGTTGGTCAATCATCTACGCTTTATGGTATGAAATTTACCGATACAATGAATGGCTGGGTTTCAGGTTCGGGTGATAATCCGGCTTACACAACTGATGGAGGAGACACGTGGACTCTTGCTGCTTCAGTTCCTACTACTTCAACGCAATATGATGTTGATGTTTTGTCTACAATGACACAAACATTAAACGAAAGCTTTACTGATGTCGCGTTTCCACCGGCAGGTTGGCATAGTAAGAACCTCCTCGGAACTAATCAGTGGGTACGATATACATCATATTTTAACACGGCACCTGCTTGTGCTAGAATTTCTTACCAATCTACAGGTGGTGAGGATTGGTTAGTAACACCACAAGTTCCTATAGTTGCTGGGGACTCATTAAAGTTCTTTGCGAGAAGAGTATTTTCAAGTAGCTTTCCACCTGATTCACTTTATATTTTAGTCTCAACAACTGATACTGCGGTGGCCAGTTTTACAAACGTAGTAGCAGGATTTGATGTAAATTTAATTTCATATCCGGACTTTGCAAAATATACAGTTGATTTGAGTGCTTTTGCTGGTCAAAATATTTATGTAGCATTCAGACACTTCGATTCAGATGGAAATGGAGTTGCAATCGATGATGTCACAGTTGGTGAACCAGTAATGGCTTCCGAGGTTTATATAACTGGCGATTCGTTCAATCTCTATAAAACTGCAGATATGGGCACAACCTGGACTCCGGTACCTTTCTTGGATCCTAGCCAGGCTTGGACGAGCACATATTACTCGAGTGACTTTTTGGCACCTGACAATTTTGTAGCTGTTGGTGCATTTGGTTTGATAAATGAGGTTGCTGCCGGTACACCTACCTGTTATACCACCTGGCTGAGACCAGGAACACTTTATACTATCTGGGCACAGAGCAATACTGGAAAAGTAATTGCTGGTGGTGCTGCTTCAACTACTACAACATTTAACCAGGCGATGTACTCCACTGATGGTGGAGAGACATGGGCTCTTTCAACATTTTTGGATTCTGCTGACGTAGATTTCAACAAAATTAGTATGGTTGATACTCTAGTCGGATATGCTGCTTGCGAAGACTATACTGTTTATAAAACTACAGATGGTGGTCTAACATGGTTCCAGGTAACACAACCTGCTGTATCTACATCAGATTTAGAAACCGGTGCATTTATTGACGCAAATACAGGTTTTGTTTTCGGTGCAGGCAGTGGTGCCTTTAAGACTACAGACGGTGGAACAAGCTGGACTCCTCTTACAACTGCGATTACTACCGTTTACGCCTCACACTTTGTTGATGCGATGACTGGTTTTATCGGCGGTTCTAGTGGAGCTCTTGAGAAGACTACCGATGGCGGTACTACATTTACACCATTGACTTCTGATATGGGTACTTCAGCGATCTACTCAATTTATATGGTGAATTCTGATGTAGGTTATTTGAGTGGTTCAACAGGTAAGGTTAGAAAAACCACTGATGGAGGCACGACCTGGACTACAGTTGATCCTGGTTTTTATACTCCGACTCTCTATAGTATTGATTTCAAAAATGAAAATAATGGAATGACGGTTGGATCCACCGGACAAACCTATTATACAAATGATGGAGGCGCAACCTGGTTCTTTGAGAACACAAGTATGAGCACTATTTATGGTGTTTATATTGAGAAGGTGAGTAATGATACATCAGCAGCATTTGTATGCGGTACAAATTCGTACATAATGAAAAACAACCATGTCATAGTGCCGGTAGAACTTGCCAGCTTCAGTGCATCTGTTAATGGAAATGATGTTACGTTGAGCTGGATGACAGCCACTGAATTAAACAATAGTGGTTTTAGTGTTGAAAGAACAACAGAAGAACAAGGCTGGACTGAACTTGGATTTATTCAGGGTCATGGAACTACTACTGAAACTCAGGTTTATTCCTTCATAGATAAAGATCTGGCTGCAGGCACTTACAGCTATAGGATAAAACAGGTTGATTTCGATGGCAGCTATAAATATTTTGACCTGAAACAGGATGTTGAGATAGCAGCTCCTATAAGCTATGCACTGTCGCAGAATTACCCGAATCCATTCAATCCAACTACAAAGATTAAATATGCTGTTCCTTTTGATGGATTTGTAAACATTGCTGTATTTAACGTACTTGGTGAGAAAGTAGCGAATGTTATCAACAGCCTTCACAAAGCTGGTAATTACGAATTTACATTCGACGCTACAAATCTGGCTAGCGGTATGTATATCTACAG
>JBATIA010000274.1:0-7812 GCA_049667415.1 Ignavibacteriaceae bacterium | reverse complement strand
CAATGGGTCTTCCGTGAGGGCAAACATAAGGCATGGAAGTAGCAAAAAGCTGATCAATCAATATTCTCATAGCTCTTTCATCAAGTTTATCGCCAGCTTTTATTGCAGTTTTACATGAATAAGATTTGGCAGAACTTAAATTTATCACAGGAAAAGGTTTAAATTTCTTAGTATATAAAAGAAAGACGATTTATGATTGAAAAAAAATATTTAGAAAAAAGAGCCGAGTTTGACGAAAGGGTAAAATCTCTAAAGACCACGGGTATGAAATTTACTTCAGTTAGCGGTGAAAAGATTGAACCGTTATATGCTCCCGATGATATTGAGAATATTAATTATCTGAGTGATATAGGATTTCCGGGTGAATACCCTTATACAAGAGGAATTCATCCAAATGGTTACAGAGGTAAAGTTTGGACAATGAGACAGTTTGCAGGTTTCGGAACCCCCGAAGATACAAATCAACGATATCATTATTTACTTCAAAGAGGACAAACCGGTCTTTCAGTCGCATACGATCTTCCAACGCTTATGGGCTGGGATGCCGACTCACCTTTGAGTGAAGGTGAAGTTGGAATCTGTGGTGTTGCGGTTTCTTCTATTAAAGATATGGATATCCTTTTCGATAAGATTCCTCTTGATAAAGTCTCAACTTCAATGACAATCAACTCTCCTGCAGCTATGATCTTTGCAATGTATCTTGCAGTTGCCCGGGAAAGAAATATTGATATTAAAGATCTCCGGGGAACGCTGCAGAATGATATCCTTAAAGAATACATAGCGCAGAAAGAATATATATATCCGCCAAGACCATCAATGCGCATCATTACAGATATGATTGAATACTGCACGAATGAAGTACCTCAATGGAATCCTGTTTCTGTCAGTGGCTATCATATCAGAGAAGCCGGTTCTACGGCTGTTCAGGAACTTGCTTATACTCTGGCTGATGGTTTTGCTTACATTGAAGCTTGTATCGAAAGAGGACTCGATGTTGATGCATTTGCTCCGAGGATTTCATATTTCTTCAATTCTCATCTTGATTTCTTTGAAGAGATTGCTAAATACCGTGCAGCGCGCAGAATTTTTGCTCGCAGGATGAAAGAGAAATACGGCGCAAAAAATCCACGCTCATGGTGGATGAGATTTCATACGCAGACTGCAGGGTGTACTTTAACAGCTCAGCAACCAGAGAATAATATTGTTAGAACTGCATTCCAGGCTTTAGCTGGTGTGCTTGGGGGAACTCAATCACTTCATACCAACTCAATGGATGAGACACTTGCTCTTCCGAGTGAAAAAGCTGTTAAGATTGCTTTGCGTACTCAACAGTTAATTGCATATGAAACCGGAGTTATAAATACAGTAGATCCTTTAGGTGGAAGTTACTATGTTGAAGCTTTAACAGATAAAATGGAAAGCGAAGCGAATAAAATTTTCGATCAGATTGATGCAATCGGAGGAGTAATTCCAGCTATTGAAGCTGGTTATTTCCAAAAAGAAATTGCCGATGCAGCTTATCGTTATCAGAAGGAAGTTGAGAAAAAAGAAAAAATTATAGTTGGAGTGAACGATTTCATTGAAGAAGATGAGAAGGTCGATATTCCAATTCTTACAATATCGCCTGAAGTTGAAATTGCACAAAAGAAACGACTTGCTGATTTAAAACAAAGTCGTAACTTGAAAGACGTAGAGGAAAGTCTTTCAGAAATTAAAGCTGCCAGTGAAAATGGAAATAATCTTATGCCTGTATTTATTAAAGCAGCTCATAACAAAGTAACTTTAGGAGAAATGGTTGGTGAACTGCGTGAAGTATTTGGCACTTATGAAGAAGTGGTTGTTTTTTAAATTATAACTATGAAATATTTACGTCTAATCCGGGTTCACCAATGGATTAAAAACGTTTTCGTTTTTGTACCACTTTTATTTTCCCAGCATCTTTTTGATAAAAGCTACTTCATAACATCTTTATTTGCTTTTTTGGTTTTCTGTCTCGCCTCAAGCGCTATTTATGTAATCAATGATATTGTAGATATTGAAGCCGATAAGGCGCACCCTGTAAAAAAGAATCGTCCTTTACCTTCCGGAGATATTTCTATGCGAGCTGCTATAATAACGGCTTCGTTAATGTTTGTACTGGTTTTTTGGTCGATGATGTATTTTAATAATGAATTTATACTTTTAGTCATCGGTTTCGTTGTTCTGAATGTTTTATACTCATTTTGGATGAAGAATGTTGTGCTGCTTGATGTGTTTTCAATCGCTGCAGGATTTTCAATAAGAGTACTCGCTGGTGCATTTGTTATTCAAGTGCCAATTTCAAGCTGGCTTTTACTAACTACTATGTTTATCTCGCTCTTCCTCGGTGTTATGAAAAGAAGATCTGAACTTTTGCTCATATCTGAAAATTATAGTCAAAATTCCTTTGGGAAGGAACATTCAAGCGCTCAGAGTAGAAAAGTTTTAACTCAATATTCTTTGAATTTTGCCGATCAGATGGCAACGGTAGCTGCTGCCGGGGTTATAATTTGTTATGCTCTTTACAGTGTTGCTCCCAGAACAATATCAATCTTTCAGACAGAAAGTCTAATTTATACAACTCCTTTTGTAGTTTTTGGTATATTTAGATTCATGTATCTTGAATATATAAGCGGGAAGGGTGAGAATACTACACGATTAATTGCAACTGATTTATATATGATTCTTGATGTTATTGTGTATATAGTTGCTACAATAGTAATAATCTATAAGTTAATATGATAAAATTTCTTGACAATAAGATGTATCAAAAATCAGGTTTACTTAATTAAATGGACGTAAGACTTCTTTATTTACTTATTTTAATCTTGCTTAGTGCATTCTTTTCAGGGACTGAACTTGCTTTCGTAGTTGCAAACAAATTAAAAATTGAAGTTAGAGCAAGAAAGAAAAATTTTGCGTCACTTAGTGCACAATATTTTATTAATCATCCCCAAAACTTCTTTTCAACATTACTTATAGGCAATAACATAGTTAACATTGCTTATGCTTCACTTGGTGCAGTATTCTTAGCATCACTTTTTGGCTGGAGCGAAATTACAATTTTGATTGTGACTTCTTTAGTCATTCTTTTTTTTGGTGAAATAATCCCTAAGTACTTTGCCAGGGAGTTAGCGGACCAGGTGGTTGTATTAAGTTCGATTCCCCTCAGAATTTGTTCTTATATACTCTATCCATTCATTAAACTTACTTCCGCTTTCTCAAATAAGATTATGCAGGTATCAAGTATAAAAACGGATAATATTTATCACTTATTTGATAAAGAAGATATCAAGGGTCTTATTAAAGAAAGTGAAAAAGCTGGCATAGTTGATAAAAGAGATAGTGAATTAATAAGCAAAGTGATTGAGCTTGGTGACCAAAGGGTCTATGAGGCAATGACTCCCAGAACTGAAATTGTCGGAATAGAAATATCCAAAGATATAAACGATGCATTGTTGACGTTTATTGACTCCGGATTTTCAAAGCTGCCTGTTTTCGAGGATAACCTTGATAACATTAAAGGAATACTTTTAGCTAAAGACCTTTTCCAGTCTCCCGAAAACATAAAAAATATTCTCCGGGAAGTAAGCTTTATTCCTGAAACTAAAAAAAGCTTTGAAGTGTTGAATGATTTTATGGAGAAGAGAAATTCAATTGCCATTATCATTGATGAACACGGTGGTACTGCAGGAATTATTACTATGGAAGATATTCTCGAAGAACTATTTGGTGAAATAAAAGATGAGTTTGATGTTGACGAAGATATTTGCAGAAAAGTGGCAACAGATTCTTACATTATCAGTGGCAAGGTAGAGATTGATCAAATCAATGAGAAATATAATTTGAATATTGAAGAAGGTGATTACGAAACTATCGCCGGTTTTATTACTACCGGAATTGGAAGAATCCCGGCGCAAGGAGAAACTGTAACAATTACTAAATTCAAATTGCAAATCATAAGGGCTAACGCTCAGAAAATAGAACTGGTTAAGCTCACTGTGCTTCATCCCACACATTGATCAATCAAAAGCAGATAATTATTTTCGATGGAGTTTGTAACTTCTGCAACTTCTGGGTAAACTTTGTAATTAAACGAGACAAAAATGATTTGTTCAGATTTACTGCACTTCAATCATCAACAGGAATTGAACTCCTTAATAAATATAATTTAGATTCATCGAACCAGGACACATTCTTTCTTATAGCTGACAATAAAGTCTATACTAAATCTACTGCTGCGATAATTGTTTGTAAACAGTTGAGTGGAATTATTAAAATTTTCTATACTTTTATAATCGTTCCTGGTTTTATTCGGGATTTTATTTACGATTTAATCGCCAAAAACAGGTATAACCTTTTTGGCAAAAGAGAAAGCTGCAGAATCCCGACAGAGGAGGAAAAGAAAAAATTTCTTTAATCTAAACTCAATTTTGCTGGATAGCTTTACTTATGCTCTTGAGGTTTTGACGTTATAATGTTAAATTACCATTAAAAATAGGTAAAAAATGGCAAATCTATCAAAAAGGGCTACAATATATCTTGATCCTGATATTCATAAGGTTTTAAAAGTGAAAGCTGCTGAGACCTCTACCTCGATCTCCGAAATTGTGAATAGAGCTTTAAGACATGATTTATTAGAAGATGACGAAGACTTAAAATCATTCAAGGATAGAGTTTCAGAACCGACAGTTTCCTTTGAAAAACTTTTATTAGATTTAAAGAAGGATGGAAAAATATAAAATTGAGATAAAGAAATCTGCAGTTAAAGAAATTAAAGACCTACCATCACCTTATCTCATTAATATAGTCGATAAAATTTCTTCACTTTCAAATAATCCCAGACCCGAGGGCAGCACTAAACTTTTCTCAGAGGAAAAATACAGGCTTAGGATAGGCAGATATAGAGTAATATACGAAATAAAAGATAAATTAAAATCAGTTATCATCTATAAAGTTTCTCATAGAAAAGATGTTTACCGGAAATGAATTTTAGCTATTCGAAAATCAGAAATTATTTAGCACTACTTAAATTTACTGTAAGTTTGTGCACTTTATTTTCAATTAATTACCAACCGGTTATAGTTGCTTAAATTTTCAGTAATTTCAAAAGATATTCGCTCCAAAGCAAGAGCAGGATATTTTGAAACGGATCACGGAGTTGTGGAAACTCCTGCTTTTATGCCTGTTGGTACGCAGGGAACTGTTAAAGCTGTCAACCAGGAGTATCTTGAAAAAGAGATTAATGCACAAATAATTCTGTCAAATACTTATCATCTTTATTTACGACCCGGAACCGAAATTCTCGAGAAGGCTGGCGGCTTACATAATTTTATGAATTGGCAAAAACCTATTCTCACCGACAGCGGGGGTTACCAGGTTTACAGCCTTTCAAATCTAAGAAAGTTGAAGGAAGATGGAGTTGAGTTCCGATCTCATCTGGATGGCTCATCTCACTTTTTTACACCGGAAAAAGTCATACAAATTCAGCGGAGTATTGGATCTGATATAATGATGGTTCTGGATGAATGCACTCCTTATCCCTGTGATTATGAGTACGCAGAAAAATCAACCGATTTGACTAGCAGATGGGCTGGATTGAATAAAGAAGCATTTGAGAAAACCAAGCCTTTATACGATCACAATCAGCATCTGTTTGGAATAATTCAAGGTAGTGTTTATAAAGAACTGAGGGAGAAATCAGCGGCAGATTTGAATAGGTTAGACTTTGACGGTTATGCTATTGGCGGATTAGCAGTTGGCGAACCTGCTGAAGAAATGTATTCAATTACAGATTATACGACTGATTTTATGCCAGAAAGTAAACCCAGATATTTAATGGGTGTCGGTCGTCCTGAGAATATTCTCGAATCTATTGAACGCGGTATAGATATGTTTGATTGCGTAATGCCTACTCGCAATGCGAGGCATTCAGTACTTTTTACTAGCGAGGGTGTTTTAACTTTAACCAATTCCCAATTTAAGGATGATTTTGAAAAAATAGATGTAAATTGCAGTTGTTATACATGCAGAAATTATTCGAGAGCCTATTTAAGGCATCTGTTTAATGCCGGAGAATTATTAGCTTTGGAGTTAGCAAGTATTCATAATTTGCATTTTTACATTTCTCTTATGAGTGAGGCAAGAAAAAAAATACTTGACGGTTCATTCCAAGAGTGGAAAAACAAAACAATAGAAAAAATATCAATCAAAAATAGTCCCCGTCAAAACGGGGAGGAGGAATAATTGGAACTATTATTTGCAATGGCTCCGCAAGGCGGAGAAGGCGGTGGTAGCGGACTAATCAGCACACTTATAATGTTCGGTGCTATATTTCTGATTTTTTATTTTATGATAATCAGACCACAGCAGAAAAGATCTAAAGAAAAAGAAAAGATGCTTTCGAACCTTGAAAAAGGTGATAAAGTTTTAACCAGCGGAGGAATTCACGGAATAATTGCAGGTTTAGAAGAGAAGACAGCGCTTGTGCAGGTTGGAGATAATGTTAAACTTAAAATTGAACGATCTGCAATAACATCCGTTCTTGCAAAAAAAGGTAGCGAATAATTAAAATAATCTTTGTGTCTCCGTACTAAGAGAAGCGATGCGGAGGCACATTGATACTTTTATTAGATTTTTACCCACCTTTTAACAGAATAAAATCTCCGCTTTAACAATTCTTTTTTTTTCTTTATACTATAACTGAATAATTTTAATTAAATTAAATTTGAAATAAATCAATTCGGGGAAAATAAATTGCGAAAAATGTATAAAACTTTATTTGCACTTTTAATCTTTTCTTCAATAATAATTCCTCAGAAGAAGGTGCACATAGCTTATATTGAAGGAGACATTGATCTTGGCTTAGCTCCATACATAAGCAGGGTAGTATCCGATGCGGAAAAAGATGATGCTGAGGCTATCATATTTAAGATTAATACATTTGGCGGAAGGGTTGATGCTGCCACACAAATTAAAGATGCAATTATCGGAACAAACCTTCTAACAATTGCTTTTATAAACAACCGTGCAATATCTGCAGGTGCTTTAATTGCTCTTTCCTGCAAGAAAATTATAATGGTTCCCGGCAGCTCGATTGGTGCTGCAACAGTTGTTAATCAAACTGGAGAAAAAGTAGGGGAGAAATATCAATCCTATATGCGCTCTGAAATGAGATCGACTGCCGAAAGAAATGGTAGACGTGTTGATGTTGCAGAAGGAATGGTTGATGAAAGGATTGTAATTCCCGGATTAGTAGATTCCACCCAGCTAATTACTTTAACCTCTGAAGAAGCTTTGAAGTATGGAATGGCTGATACTTTAATGTCTAATATCGATGAAGTGTTTGCTTATTTCAAATTGCAGGATGCCGAAAAGATTTATCAAGAATCTAATTGGGCTGAGGATATCGTTAGATTTTTGAATAATGGCATTATCTCCTCAATTTTAATTATGATAGGAATTTTTGGATTGTTTGCAGAAATTAAATCGCCCGGCTGGGGTGTCCCTGGTACAGCAGGATTAATCGCGCTGGCGCTTTTCTTTGGATCCTCATACATTCTTCAACTGGCTTCAGTGATTGAAATACTAATGTTTGTTGTTGGTCTGGGATTGCTTCTACTTGAAATTTTTGTTATCCCTGGATTTGGAATAGCTGGTATAAGTGGTATAATCCTGGTAATTGCCTCGATATTCTTTTCAATGGTCGGTGAGAATCCTTTCATTGATTCTGATGCAGTTTCGAATGCTATAGTGAGACTTTCATTTGGATTACTGGCAGCGATTGTTCTTTTG
>JBATIA010000273.1:0-1778 GCA_049667415.1 Ignavibacteriaceae bacterium | reverse complement strand
ACACGTAATAATATTAAGCTAAACATAATCTTCAGTATTAGCTAATATTATCAAAGCTAGCAGTCTGAAAATTTCAGGTATTTTATAAAAAAGCCCCGCTAAATAAATAACGAGGCCCGTAGGAATGCAAGTTACCTGAGTAACTCATTCAATTAGACTACATTTTTATTGGAACTCAATTATTTCTACCGGGGGAAATGTTACGGGATCATCAAGTGCAATGGATTTATTTAGTTCATCTTCAGCATTGACCACAAGCCATTTATCATTCAAACCCACACCATCTGTTGTAACAAGGAATTGACATACTAATGCCAAACCATCGTTGCTGCCAGCTATAACAAAGGATTTTTCCAGGATGTATATACCTTCTTCAGAGACATAAAAAAAGTCTTCTGATTCGGATGAAATATTCAAGGAATTACGTTCTGTTGTAGTTTCATTATTTAAGTCCGCTTCCACTGATAGATTTAAGTCAACATAATATTGTGGAGCCGGAGGTATTGGATCTACCAAAACTAACTTATGTGTATAATTAATAATTCCTTCAATAGAATAGTATGTTTGACCCAATCCCGGAAGCACTACAATTCCTTGAAGACGAATGGTCCCCGTGGTAACATTTCCTGCTGCGTTCTGATCCTTGTGTACTGATTCAGGTGATGTAGGATCAGTAATTGAGTTTTCCTGGCAGCCTATTAACAATAGAACTGAGAAAGCAACGAGGGTTAATAAAAGATTTTTCATGATGCACTCCTTTGTGTTTGTTGATGAATTATTGATTAAAAATCTCGAGACCAATAAACGAAATAAAGGAGGGGACTACATAGGAGCTATGTTACCTTGACTTATAACAATGTTTCAAATGATTGAAGCTATGTTACTTCGACTTAAACGTATGTTACATGTTGTGATTTTGGACTGAAACTAAGGTGTTTTTTTAAGTAGGAAAGATTTACTGAAAAAAAGATTTTGAGATGTTTTAGGTTGTTAAATCACTCGGCGGATAACCGAATTCTTCTTTAAAACAGCGAGTAAAATATTGAGGACTTGAGAAACCAACGGAATAAGCAATCTCGGAAATGTTTCCTTTTTCTTCTTCTATCATCTGCTTTGCTTTACTTAATCTAAAAGATCTTAAATAATGACTGGCAGATTTACCTGAAAGCGCTTTCAGTTTTCTATGCAACTGAACTCGGCTCATTCCCACTTCTTTTCCAAACTGTTCAATGCTGAAGTCTTCTTCCGAAAGATGATTCTCGATTACTTCCATTACTTTGCAGATAAACTGTTCTTCGAGATTGCTCATTTTTCTCCCATCAACTTTTTTTACAGGAAGAAAATCCAGCTTGCTGTATCTTTCCTGCAGTTTTCTTCTGATGCTAATAAGGTTATTTATTCTTACTCGAAGTTCTTTTGAGTCGAATGGTTTTGTCAGGTAAGCATCTGCACCGGTTTCTAATCCTTCAAGCTTGCTTTGCTGTTCTGATTTCGCAGTGAGTAATATAATTGGAATGTGGCTTGTCTTTTCATCGTTCTTTAATCTTCTAGTCAGTTCGTTGCCGTCCATTATCGGCATCATCACATCACTAATTATAAGATCGGGAATTATCTGTTCTGCTTTTCTTACTCCTTGCTCACCATTGGCTGCTTCTTCAATTTGAAATTCACTGCCCAGCGAATCTTTTATAAATTCTCTTACATCTGCGTTGTCTTCAACTACAAGTATTATGTTTTTATCTTCGTTGACCTCACTGTCATTCTGAGAAGTCCTGAGC
>JBATIA010000272.1:0-6988 GCA_049667415.1 Ignavibacteriaceae bacterium | reverse complement strand
GTTCAGGCATAGGTATAGGACACACGAGATGGGCTACACATGGAATTCCAAACGAACTAAATGCTCACCCTCATACTAATTTGGATAAAACACTGTTTATAATTCATAATGGAATTATTGAAAACTTTCAGGTTCTGAAAAACGGCTTAATATCCCTCGGTTACAAGTTTGATAGCGATACAGATTCTGAAGTTTTTGCTCATTTAATTGATAGCTTTTTAGTAAAAGGATATAATCTTAGTAAAGCTGTCCAGATGGCACTAAATGAAGTTGACGGTACCTATGGTCTCGCCGTAATTTATTCAAAGGAACCGGATAAGATTATTGCGGCCAGAAAAGGTTCACCACTTGTAATTGGACTTGGTGATGGTGAGAACTTTTTAGCATCGGATGTATCACCACTATTGGCTTATACGAAAAATGTAATTTATCTGGACGATGGGGAGTTTGCCGAAATCTACAATGATAAATATTTTGTAAAAACCATCGCGGATGAACAAATCGAAAAGGAAATTCACGAAATCGACATGAGCCTTGATGAGATAGATAAGAGTGGTTACCCTCATTTTATGCTAAAGGAAATAATGGAGCAACCTGAATCAGTGCGTAATTCTATGCGCGGAAGATTATTGGTGGATGAAGGTACAGCAAAACTTGGTGGCCTGGATGATATTATTGACAGGTTAGTTAATTCAAAAAGAATTTTGATTTCAGCCTGCGGGACATCATGGCACGCAGCACTAGTTGGTGAATATATGTTGGAACAATATGCAAGAATTCCGGTCGAGGTGGAATATGCTTCAGAATTTAGGTATAGAAACCCGGTATTATCAGGAGAAGATTCAATACTCTTTATTTCTCAAAGTGGCGAGACTGCTGATACTCTTGCAGCATTAAAAGAGGCGAAGAGTAAAGGTGCATTAGCACTTGGAATCTGTAATGTTGTTGGCAGTACCATTGCACGAGAAAGTATGAGTGGAGTATATATACATGCAGGACCTGAGATTGGAGTAGCTTCGACAAAAGCATTCACATCACAACTTGTTGTTCTAGCATTAATTACACTTCTAATAAGTAAAAGAAGAGGGTTGAAATTATCGGAGGGCAAAAAGATTGCTGAAGCATTGAATGAAATACCTTCCAAAATTGAAACAATTCTAAAATTAAATAGCAAAATTGAAAAACTCGCTGAGGTGTTCAAAGATTCGCACAACTTTCTCTATCTTGGAAGAGGGTATAATTTCCCTGTAGCATTAGAAGGAGCCTTAAAACTTAAGGAGATATCTTACATTCATGCTGAAGGATATCCTGCTGCAGAAATGAAGCATGGTCCAATTGCTCTTATTGATGAAGATATGCCAGTCGTGTTTGTTGCTCCAAAAGATTCTACTTATGAAAAGATTTTAAGTAACATTCAGGAAGTTCGTGCAAGGGGTGGTAGAATCATAGCTGTTGCTGATGATGAAGATGGTGAGATAGATAGTCTGGTTGATTACACAATAAAAATTCCGAGAACTCTCGAAATGCTTACCCCTATTTTAACCTCAATTCCACTCCAGTTGCTCGCATATCACATTGCAGTAAAAAAAGGTCTTGATGTCGATCAACCAAGAAATTTGGCGAAGAGTGTTACGGTAGAGTAACTTTTTTGAGAAAACTAAGTTTATCAGTATTTTTATCCTCGATTTTTTGGGCAGATAGCTCAGTCGGTAGAGCAATGGACTGAAAATCCATGTGTCGGCGGTTCAATTCCGTCTCTGCCCACTTCATAAGAGGCTTTTACCGACAGCCTCTTTTTTTATTTTTCTTTGATTATAAATTATTGCCCACTTCATAATTAAATAATTCTTTAAGGTTTCTTCAGATTGAAAAAAATAAAAATCAGATATAAAGTTGTTTTTTCTACTAGCATCCTTATGATAGCAGCAACAACTTTAATTTTTTCAAAACTAAATAACAAAGAATTGTTGGTTTCATCTATAGCTAAGGAAATCAGTAGCCAATATTTTCCTGTCGACCCTTCTCTAAAATTAGTCTATTACTCCAGCTTTGGTGAAGCTAATTCGGTTATTGAGAGAAAAGGGAACAATTATATATTGGATATCCGCAATGATAATTTCTTCTTTGTACAAACAGTTCATGTAAAAAATGATACCGTCTATTTAACCAAACTTGATCAGGAGGTAGACGTATTTTTATTTATTTCAGCCGGGGTTGCAGTAACATATGATAGACCTACATTGAGGTACCCTTTCCCTCTAAAAACCAGAGATACCTGGCACTGGTCGGGTATTGAATACATCGATGAGGAAAATCCTGATACAATTTCGATATCAGGAGTAGTATTAGGTGAGGAAGTAGTGGAAACAGAAGCCGGCAATTTTTATTGCGTAAAGTTTCAGATTGATATTCATAAGAAAAAGAGTGGCGCTCATACAAAATTTTATGAGTGGCGTACACCTAAAATTGGTCTTGTTAAACTAGAAGCATATATTGATTCAAAGGGATTTATTGGGACTATAATGGATCTGCTTGGATATGATGAAATGAAGTTTATCTTGAAAAAAATAATTTAATTATTCTGGGATTATTCAGAGCAACCTATCTTTTTAAATTCTATGTCTATTTGTATAAAGTAGAGTAGCTATTTATATTTCGACAAAATAAAAATTAGGAATAATATTGTGTCCCAACCACTATTACATACTGATTTTCCAAATTTAAAACTTTTTGCCAAAGGCAAAGTAAGAGATATTTACGAAGTAGGAGACTATCTTTTGCTGGTTTCTACTGATAGGATATCTGCATTTGATGTGATTATGAGCCAGGGAATTCCATACAAAGGAATGGTGCTCACAAAAATTTCTGAATTCTGGTTTAATTATACAAAAGATATAATTTCTAATCATCTCATTACTACTGATGTAGATAAGTATCCCTCTGCTTGTAAAGAGTATGCCGATAGTCTGAGAAACAGATCGATGCTCATTAAAAAAGCAAAGGTAGTTCCGATTGAATGTATTGTAAGAGGTTATATCTCGGGTTCAGGTTGGAAGGATTATAAAAATACTGGTGCAATCTCCGGGATAACCCTTCCGAAAGGATTGCAAGAATCAGAAAAATTTTCCGAACCGATTTTTACACCTTCTACCAAAGCTGAAATTGGTGAACATGATGAAAACATTTCCGCTGAAGAAGCTATGCAAATAGTTGAGAAGGATACTTTCAATGCAGTTAAAGAGGCTACAATCAATATTTATAAAAAAGCTTCTGATTATTCTTTATCGAAGGGAATTATAATTGCGGATACAAAGTTTGAATTTGGTAATGTTAATGATGAAGTAATTCTTGTTGATGAGGTGCTTACTCCGGATTCATCCCGGTTCTGGCCAATGGATAAATATGAAAAGGGAAGGGGCCAGGAAAGCTATGATAAACAATTCGTTCGGGATTATCTTCTTTCAATTAATTTTAATAAGCAGCCACCTCCACCCCCACTGCCTGAAGACATTATTAATGCAACAAGCCAGAAGTATTTAGATATTTACAAAAAACTGACTGGCGAAAGTCTGATTTAATTTTATTTCTAATAAAATTTTTATTAGAATTACAATCAATTATTGGAATTGGTTCTGTTTATCTTCTCAATCTGTATTCAGCATAAATTAAAATTAAATGACTCTTCCCAATCAACTTACAATTTTACGAATTATACTTTCACCGGTTTTCTTATTCTTTTTTCTTTCTGATGTAATTTGGATGAAACAGATTTCAGTAATTATTTACTTAATTGCTGCTCTATCCGATTGGTATGACGGATGGCTTGCCAGGAAGTTTAATTATATAACAAGCTGGGGTAAATTCTGGGATCCGCTTGCAGACAAAATATTAACTTCAGCCGCATTTATAGGTTTTGCAATCGTTGACCTTATCCCCTGGTGGATGGTGGTTATTATCGTTGGAAGAGATGTAATAATAACTTTATTAAGAGTATTTGCTGATATGAAAAACTATGTGTTTACTACAAGTTATTACGCAAAATGGAAGACAATGCTGCAAATGATATTTCTATATTATTTATTGATTCTTTATGTAGCACTATACTCAACTGAAATAAATGCACTATATGGAGATTTGATATTAACTTTACTAAATAAACAATTAATATACTATGTTGCGCTACTAATAACTCTGATCACACTGCATTCGGGGATACTCTATTTAAAACGAAACTGGAAAATTATACTGAGACTCTTAAATATTGAAAATTAATTTTTTTGAAAAATTTATTGGTTCCGGATTTTTTACCGGATATTCTCCCGTTGCTTCCGGTACGGTTGGAAGCATTGCAGCATTATTAATTTATCTTATTCCCGGTTTTGAGCAATTATTTATAATCATTCCTTCCATAATAATTTTTCTTGTTTATGGTATTTTTTTGGGCAATAAATTCGAAGTTGAATATGGGAAAGATCCTGCACAATGTACAGTTGACGAATTAGTTGGCACCTGGATTTCACTCGTTGCCTTACCTAAATCCATAGGAATTATTGTTACTACATTTTTATTATGGAGATTTTTGGACATTATCAAACCTCCACCTGCAAGAAGGCTTGAAAAGCTAAAAGGTGGATTGGGAATTATGATTGATGATGTTGTATCGGGAATTTACACTCTCATAATTATGCATCTTATCGTATATTTGCTCGGTAAATTTTAATCATATTTGTTGATATAAATGAAAGCGTACATTATTACGATCGGTGATGAGATTCTGCTTGGGAACACTCTTAACACAAACGCTGCTTACATAGGAGAGCAACTATCCGAAATAAACATCCCCGTGCTTAAAACATCAGTAGTTGGAGATGATAATCCATCCATCTTAAATGAATTAAAGTTAGCAACAGAAAGTTGTGATTTGATTTTACTAACCGGAGGATTAGGTCCAACACACGATGATGTAACCCGCAAATCGATTGTTGACTTTTTCAACACTGGACTAATTGAAAATCAGGAAGTGCTGCTAGATATAAATACTATGTTTGAGAAGCGAAAAAGAAAAGTGACTGCTGTTAATTTAGATCAGGCAAAAGTTCCTAAAATTGCTGAAATAATAAGAAACCAATTGGGTACTGCTCCGGGTTTGTGGATAGAAAAAGATAAAATTATTTACATAGTTATGCCGGGTGTTCCGTATGAAATGCAAGGTATGATGGAATCAACTGTAATTTCTAAATTATCAGAACTAAAGGAATCTGATCAAAAAATATTTAAGAAAAAAATGATTTTAACGACTGGCATACCTGAATCAACGTTATATGAACGATTAGGAAATCTTGATGAGTTATTACAAGGAGGGAAATTAGCATTTCTGCCAAATCAATTTGGTGTAAAGCTTCGCCTATCTATAGAAGGTGATGATGAAAAAGAATTGAATAATAAGCTAATTGAAATTGAGCAAAGAATAAGATCGAAAGCCGGAAGATTTATATATGGAGTTGGTGAAGATCTTCTGGAAGCTGTTGTAGGAAAATTGCTTCTGGAAAGGGAATTTAAAATTGCTACGGCTGAATCTTGCACAGGTGGTATGGTGGGAAACTTCCTCACCAATATTAGCGGAAGCAGTAAATATTTTGAAAGAGGAATAATCTGCTACAGCAATGCTGCTAAAGTAGAATTACTTAAGGTGGATGAAGATGTAATAGCCGAGCATGGTGCTGTGAGTCAGGAAGTTGCTATGCAGATGGCAGAAGGGATTAAATCAACAAGTGGTGCGGACATTGGGTTAGCAACTACAGGTATTATGGGTCCAACTGGAGCAACGGAAAATAAACCTGTAGGGCTTGTTTATATTGGATATTGTGATGAAAAAGTTTGTACTTCGAAAAAGTTTAATTTTGGAGATGACCGCTTATTAAATAAGCAGCGAACTGCTCAGGCTGCTTTGGATTTTGTAAGAAGACAGCTTCTTGGAATTTCTTTGGATGATTAGGTTATTTGTTGCGCTAAAAATTCCTGAAAAGATAAAGGAAAAAGTATTTAACCATTGCTATGCTGCTGCTGAAAATCCATCGGGATTTAAGTGGGAGATAAAAGAGAAAGTTCATCTCACATTAAAATTTATTGGTGACGTTAAAGATGAGATTCTTCCGCAAATTATAGATGAACTTGATTTTATAAAAAATTATTCTTCTTTTAATTGCACGATATCCAGATTTGGTTTTTTCTTCCGTGATAACCAAGCTAAAATTCTGTGGTGTAATATAGAAACGGATGATTTAATAATCTCGCTTGTGGAAGAATTAAATAGCAGGTTGAAGAAGTTTGATATCAAAATTGAAAGAAGAAAATTTAAAGGACACTTGACTCTTCTGCGGATTAAAAACCGCGTTACTGAAGAATTTATTAAAAGTTTTAAGGAATATTCATTTGATCCTATTGATTTTAATGCTAATGAAATAGCGCTTATACAGAGTATATTGAAACCAACCGGATCTGAATATAAAGTTTTAAAAAATTATGAACTCAAATGATGGAGGTAAAATGGCTGCCGATAAAGAACAAAAAATGAAAATAATTGAAGAGGCTATCACTTCAATAGAAAAAACATATGGAAAAGGTTCCATAATGAAGTTGGGAGACGGTATCGTCAATGATATAGAAGCTATCCCTACTGGAGCACTCTCGCTCGATTATGCACTTGGAATAGGAGGTATTCCGCGTGGAAGAGTTACTGAAGTTTATGGACCGGAATCAAGTGGAAAGACAACACTTTGTCTTCACGTAATTGCTGAGGCTCAAAAGATGGGAGGACTGGCTGCATTCATTGACGCAGAGCATGCGCTTGATGTTAATTATGCAAAAAAGCTCGGAGTTGATACGGCTAACCTACTTATCTCACAGCCTGATTACGGCGAACAAGCACTTGAGATTACAGATACTCTTGTTCGTAGTAATGCACTTGATGTTATAGTTATTGATTCGG